>JANOXT010000429.1:0-2843 GCA_031418555.1 Lysobacterales bacterium
CGTCCATCTCGAACAACAGCAGGTCCGAAAGCGACGATTGGGTGCCCTCGATCTGCGAGGACAGCAAGGCTTCCTTGCGCACGTATTGATAGAGGAACAGTTCCGGGTCAGGCAGCATCAATGTGATGCCATCCAAGCGGCCCAGCGCCTGATCGGCCCGCTCCTTGCGAACGACCAGTTCGGGGTCCGACAGATTCAGCGTCGGATGCGGCGGCAAGGGATCCGGCACGAACGCCTGATACCGACTGCCGGCCAGCGAACCCGCGACGTAATGACCGGTGACTCGGAGAGGCATAAAACTTTCCTTACACAGGCGCTTGGCCGTGAAAGGTAAATTTATATCTGTTTTTTTACTTAACTGCCAGCTTTTCGTCGGCAAAGAAACATTTCAGGCGTCACTGACGGCCTCCGGGCGAACGGCCCGGCACTGATTCCGCTCATGTCGACGCTTTCGAGATGAACGAAGCACGTGCCGAAAAAAAATCAGATATTTCGACATAAGCCTGAATCGGATGTGCCTTGGCGCAGCGTCTGCGGGATAGCCGCGAAAAGCCGGTGCGCCAAGGCACACCCTATGAAGTCTGCGACGCCAGCCACGACATGGCGTGCCTGTGGCGGAAACGAAAACTCCCGGCCTGGGCCGGGGGCTTGGTCGCACTTTACCGATGGCCGCGGCCGTCGGAAACCCTGTCGGAAGCGTGCGGCTTACCAGACCACTTCCGCCATCGAGCAGTTCAGGCCGGAGCCGATGCCCAGCAGGGCGACGCGATCGCCTTTCTTCAGGCGGCCCATCTCGCGCAGCTTGCTGAGCACGATCGGCACCGAGGCCGGGCCGATGTTGCCGTGTTCGCCGAAGATGGTCAGGACTTTCTTGGGGTCGATGCCGAAGGCGTCCAGCATCGCCTGGGTGTGGACTTTGCTGACCTGGTGGATGACGAATTCGTCCACCTCGTCCACCGCCCAGCCCAGCGCCAGCTTGGCGGCTGCGAAGGTCTTGGCGGCCAGCTTCATGCCTTCGATCAGCAGCATTCTGGTGTCGGTGACCATGCGGTCGAGGTTGCCGCGGCACAGGCTGTTCCACTGGGTGGCGGCGCGGCTGACGCCGCCGCGGTAGCGCGGTGCGCCCGGGGCCAGTTCGGCGCGGGCGAGGACCATGCCGGCGGCGCCGCAGCCCAGGGTGAGGGTAGCCATTTCGTTGCGGAACTCTGTTTCGGTCATGTCCGGGCTGGCCATGCGCGTCAGGGTTTTTTCGTAGGCGAGGTTGGCGGTTTCGCCGTCGACGATCAGCGCGTAGTCGATCTCGCCGCGTTCGATCATGCGGCTGGCGATATCCATGCCGTTGAGAAAGGCGAGGCAGGCGTTGGCCACGTCGAAGTTCTGGCACATGTCGGACAGGCCGAGGTTGCCGCTGACGATGCTGGCGGTGGACGGTTCCAGATAGTCGCGGCTGACCGAGGTGCTGACCAGCAGGCCGATCCGCGACGGATCGATGCCGGCATCGGCCAATGCTTTCACACCGGCAAGCGTGGCGGCGTCCGAAGCTTCTACGCCGTCGTCCCATAGCCGGCGCGAGCGGATGCCGGCGATGTCTTCGAGCATGTTGGATTTGATGCCAAGACGGTCGAGGGTGGGCTTGAGCCGGGCGTTGATCTCGGCGGAGGTCAGTTGGCGCGGTGCATCGATGTGCGCCAGACCGGCGATCGCGACGTGTTGAAACAGCATGAGGGGTTCAGCCGTAAAACAGACAGGAACCGTATAGGGTACCGGCTTCGGCGCCCCAGCGCATACGACACCCCCGCCCAGCGTGCATTTCACCCTCAGCGGGTCACTCGATCGTGCTCGCACGCCCGAAAAAAACCTTTGAAGCCCTGCAGTGTGCCGTTCGGCCCATGGCAGCAGCGCAAAGTGACGCCACACTGGGCCACCCCCCATGGAGAGACGCTGGATGGCACGACTCATCGTTGACGCGGTATCGCAGGAATCCAAATCCGTCCATGACGACAGCTACGTGCTGGTGTTGTTCGCTTCGGTGTCGTACGCCGACACCGGTGCCCCGGTCAAAGGGCTGGCCGCCGAGCACTTCCGGGTGTCCTCGCCGCTGGGAACGGTGTTCGAGATGAATATCCTGGGCAGTCAGGAAGTGGACTGGGAGCCTGCCGATACCGACGCCGCCGGCTGCTACAGCCTGCGCATCACCCGCAAATGGGCGCACACCGGCGAGCTGAGCGAGTGGAACAAGCTGGAAGCCTCGTGCTTCGGGCTGCAGGTCCGCGTGCCCGGCGAGCACGGCATCGTGCACATGGGCCAGACCACCCTGCGACAGGAAAGCCTGGCGCGCTGACGCAGTATCGATCCGGGCGGTTGTTGAGCGCCCGCCGCCCACCTTAGCGGCGAATCACTTCACGCAGCGCCAGGCGACAAACCGCTGCGCGCCGGATTCGGGCGGCGCGACCGGCTGAACGGTGTCGGCGCCGAGGCCCGGCGCTTCGTTGCGCGCCAGCGTCTCCAGTTCTTCAAGCACTTTCAAATGATTGCGTTCGTAGAAAACGACGCTGTCCTTGACCGACACTTCGACCTCGCCGCGCTTGTCGCAGCCCGAGGGCGTCTGCTCGAGCACCTTGACCGAGGAGGCGCCGGGAGCCATGTGGACCCAGGTGCAGCCGGCAACCAACGCCATGGGGATCAATAAGAACATCTGCAGACGCATGGAAAACTCCGTGGTGGGAGGTGCGGGCGCGTCGACCTGACAGTGAAGACCAGCCGTGGACGACACGCGGGAACGATGAAATGTGACATGAATGCGGTTTCGCGTCGTGAACACGCAGCTAGTGTACGGTCGGGTC
>JANOXT010000430.1:0-2023 GCA_031418555.1 Lysobacterales bacterium
GCCGAATTCGACGAGGAGTGGATGACCGGAAAAATCTACCTGACACTCAAACCGTAAAATCGGTCATCCGTGCGGAACCGCATTGCAGGGTTTTACAGAAAAAATGTTGCACAACCCGCCGCAATGCGCTGCGTAACCTCCACACCCCCACAGGAGCATTCCACGTGACCAGTCTCTTCTCTCTCGCATTTGCCGGCATGGTCGCCGGTGTCGCTCAATCTTCCGCGCCGACCGACAAACCGGTCCTCATCGTACTGACCAGCCACGGCGTCAAGGGCGACACAGGCCAACCGACCGGGTTCTATCTGGGTGAAGTCACCCATCCGCTGGCGGTGTTCGAAGCCGCCGGCCTGAAGGTCGAATTCGCTTCGGTGCAGGGAGGCGAGCCGCCGGTCGATGGCCTCGATCTCAACGATGCCATCAACGCCCGCTACTGGAACGACGCCACCTTCCGCACCGCGATTCGCACCACTCCCAACGTGGACAGCATCGATCCCGCGCGCTATGCGGCCGTGCTGTACGCCGGCGGCCACGGCACCGTATGGGATTTCCCCGACAGCGTCGGCGTACAGCGGATCGGCCGCGAGATCTACGAGGCCGGCGGCGTGGTCGGCGCGGTCTGCCATGGCCCCAGCGCGCTGGTGAATTTGAAACTGAGTGACGGTCGTTATCTGGTCGACGGCAAGCAGGTCGCGGCGTTTACTGACGACGAAGAGCGCGCGGTCAAACTTGAACACGTGGTGCCGTTTCTGCTCGCCAGCACCCTGCAGCAGCGTGGCGCCAGCCATCAGGCAGCCGGTAATTGGCAGGTGAAGGTGGTGGCCGACGGCCGTCTGGTGACCGGCCAGAATCCCCAGTCCGCGCACGCCGTGGGTGAGGCGATCGTCGCGGCGCTGCAGACGGCCGCCAAGCGCTGATCCCGGATCCATATCGGACGGAACGGTGGCCTTGCGCACCGTTCCGTCTTCGAGGCCACTCTGTGTCGCATCGTTTGGATGATGGGGTCAGGATATGCGTCGTTTGCTGATGGGCTGGATGGTCGTGGTGGGCATATTCACGACGGGTAACGTGCTGGCCGCCGGCCAATGCGACATCCGCAGCGGCAGCCAGATTGTGCCTCTGATCGAGCTGTACACTTCCGAAGGCTGCAGCAGCTGTCCGCCGGCTGACCGCTGGCTGTCCAGCAAGCTCCGCGCGGGCGAGTTCCAGGCGAACTGGCTTGCGTTCCATGTCGATTACTGGGATGACCTCGGCTGGCCCGATCGTTTCGCATCGGCCCGGCACACCGAGCGTCAGCGCGCACGCGTGAATGCCGCAGGGCAATCCACGGTCTACACGCCGCAGGTGATGATCGGTTCTCAGGTGCAGACCGCATGGCGCGCAGCGCCGATGGTCGCGCGCGCGCTCGATGCTGCACGCGGTGCGGCGCAGGCCGGTCTGGCGCTGCAGTTGGACGGCAGGCAGCTGCGCGTTGGCGCAGTGCGCAGCGGGCAGGGCGGTTCATCTGCGCAGGTGTGGGTGGCGCAGACCGTCGATGGCGTGAAGACTGCGGTGCGCGCAGGCGAGAACAGCGGCACCATCCTCAATCACGACCGTGTGGTTACCAGGCTGTGGGGCCCATGGACGCTTGGCGCCGCGCCATTGGCGAAAGTCATCGATATTGATCCGGGGCAGGGCGCCTGGGGCGTGACTGCATTCGTGCAGGACACCAACGGCAAGGTGTTGCAGTCGTTGCGCTTGGCGTCGACGGAATGTCGATGAGAGCTTGTCGCTGCGAGCTTGTCGCCGACAACTTGTCCCCGAGAGCCTGGCTTCAATACTTCGCCAACAGCGTCTGCTTGACCTCGGCCGGCAGCTGGATTGCTTCGGCGATCAGCTTCGAATTCTGGTTGAAGAGACCGCAGGCGCTGTCCAGCTGCACTTTCGCGCCGGCGGCGAAATCTTTCATGTCCTGATCGACCATCGCCATGAACTGGTCCTGGACGGTCGCCACCATCGATTCGGGATCAATCCCTCCACGGAC
>JANOXT010000431.1:0-4851 GCA_031418555.1 Lysobacterales bacterium
GGGGTCGCGGGTTCAAATCCCGTCTTCCACCCCATTGTTTTTGTTACACTCGTTGCATCGGGCCGTTAGCTCAGTTGGTAGAGCAGTTGACTCTTAATCAATAGGTCGAAGGTTCGAATCCTTCACGGCCCACCATTTTTATTGTAAAAGCTGCGTCTGCTGCTTGGGCGCACGGTATTCAGTGCCACCGGGAGTGCGCTCCCGGCCGGCTTGAAGACCTGATCCCTTCAATGCCCGTGAGTTCCGACCAACGCCTGGCCCTCGCCAGGCGTTTCGTTTTTCGGATCGGGTATTCCCTGCGCGCAGTGCTTTAGAATGCGGCCCATGCGAGGGTGGCGAAATTGGTAGACGCAACAGATTTAGGTTCTGTCGCCGAAAGGTGTGGGGGTTCGAGTCCCCCCTCTCGCACCATTCCAGGACCGGAATAGCAGGACGGCGACAAGGTCGGGGTGGATCTGGCGAGCGGTCACGGCTGATGCGTCGGTCATCCGCGTGACCGCAGTCACTTCCTGCCGTTGCGGCTTCCGCAAAACTGGCGGTAAAGCCCTTAATCGGCCAAACTATCCCGTTGCGCCGGGACGGGTCGCCTCTGGCGCCCGCGGCAGGCTTTCCCAAGCCGCTCCCATTCGCTAAATCAACCACCATCACGGGCTGTGGTTCTCACCGCGGCAGCAGGAGTCGTCACCAATGCAAGTTTCAGTCGAATCCGTGGGTAACCTCGAGCGCCGCATGACCTTGCGCGTGCCGACCCAGCACGTCGAAGGCCAGATCGGCGGTCGCCTGCGCGAAATCGCGCGCACAGCCAAGATCAAGGGCTTCCGCCCGGGCAAAGTGCCGGCCAAAGTGATCGAGCAGCGCTACGGTGCCCAGGTGCGCAGCGAGGTCGTCGACGAGCTGCTGCAGCAGGGTTTCGATCAGGGCATCCGCGAAAACGAACTCCGTCTCGCCGGCGCACCGCGGATCGAGCCCTTCCTGGAAGCGGCCGCAGACGAACTGGCCTTCGTCGCCACCTTCGAAGTGGTGCCGGATTTCGGCGATATCGATGTGGTCGGCCTTCAAGTGGTGCGCAATACCGCAGAAGTAACCGAGGACGATATCGATCGCATGATCGAGAACCTGCGTCTGCAGCGCCGCAGCTGGACCCTGGTCAACCGTACAGCCCAGACAGGCGATGCCGCCGACGTGGAAACCTGGTCGATCATCGACGGCGAACGTCTGCCGGCTGAAGGTGGCGAGCGCGGCGTGACCGTCATCGGTTCCGGCGCCATGTTTGTCGACATCGAGAGCGCGCTGATCGGTATGAATGCAGGCAAGGAAAAATCGCTTGTCGTGAATTTCCCAGAGGATTGGCGCGTCCCGCAGCTTGCCGGCAAACAGGCCGAAGTGCACGTCAGGATCGAGCAGATCTCCGAGCCCTTCATGCCTGAGGTGGATGCCGAGTTCATCAAGAGCTTCGGCGTGAAATCGGCCGATATGGCGCATTTCCGCACCGAAATCCGCAACAACCTCGAGCGTGAGCTCAAGGGTTCGCTGATGAATCGCTTGCGCCGCGAAGTCGGCGAGCAGCTTATCGTCACGTACGCGCACGTCGAGATGCCGGCCGGTGTGGTCGACAACGAAGCGCGCGCCATGGTCGCCCAGACCGTCGAACAGGCGCGTCGTCAGGGACGCGAGATCGAAGCGCCCGCCGAGGCCTACCGCGATTTCATCGAGCCGGCGCGCAAGCGCATCACCGTGGCGCTGCTGGTCGGCGAAATCGCACGTCGCAACCAGCTCTCTCTCGATTCCAAACGTCTGAACGAAACGCTGCGTCTCATTGCATCCACCTACGAAGAGCCGCAGCAGGTCATTGATTTGTACCGCAACGATCGCCAGCTCATGTCGAGCCTGCAGAACCGCGTGATGGAAGAGCAGGTTATCGACTGGATCGCCGAGCGCGCGACGCATACCGACGTGCCGCTCAGCTTCCAGGAAGCGATCGCCCCGCAGTGATCCGGGTCGGTTCTCCGCATTGCCTGCGCGTGTCTACGCGGGCTTTCCGCAACAACATCAGGTGGCGCAACGCATGAACAGCCTTGAGACCAGAGCACTGAACCTCGTTCCGATGGTGGTCGAACAGACCAGCCGCGGCGAGCGCGCTTACGACATCTATTCCCGCCTTCTCAAAGAGCGCGTGATCTTTCTGGTAGGCGGGGTCGACGACCATGTCTCCAACGTGATCGTCGCGCAACTGCTGTTCCTGGAAGCGGAAAATCCTGAAAAAGACATCAGCCTGTATATCAATTCGCCCGGTGGCGTGGTGACGGCAGGGATGGCGATCTACGACACCATGCAGTTCATCAAACCGGACGTCAGCACGATCTGCGTCGGTCAGGCCTGTTCGATGGGTGCTTTCCTGCTGGCGGCGGGCGCCAAGGGCAAGCGCTACGCGCTGCCCAATGCCCGGGTGATGATCCACCAGCCTTCGGGCGGTTCGCAGGGCCAGGCTACCGATATCGAGATCCAGGCGCGCGAGATCCTGGCGCTGCGCCAGCGGCTCAACGAGATCCTGGCCGGGCATACCGGTCAATCGCTCGACACCATCGCGCGCGACACCGAACGCGACAATTTCAAGTCCGCAGAAGCGGCGCGCGAGTACGGTCTGGTCGACCACGTTCTCGAACGCCGTCTGGAAGATTCGATCCAGCCGGCTTAAGCAACTGATTTTCAAGGTCATTCAGGTTCCCGCCGCAACCCGCTTGCGGTGGAGACCCCGGATGTTATTCTCCCGACACCAGCGTAGATAACGACAGCAGCATGAGCGAAGATCGGCAAGGCCGCAGCGGCGACAGCAACAAGATCCTGTATTGCTCGTTCTGCGGGAAAAGCCAGCATGAAGTCCGCAAGCTGATTGCGGGCCCCAGCGTGTTCATCTGCGATGAATGCGTCGAATTGTGCAACGACATCATCCGTGAAGAACTCGAAGAGAAAGCTCAGGCCACGCGCAGCCACCTGCCGAAGCCCAAGGAGATTCTCGAGGTTCTCGACCAGTATGTGATCGGTCAACCGCGCGCGAAGAAGACGCTGGCAGTGGCGGTTTACAACCACTACAAGCGGATCGAGAGCCGTCAGAAGAACGACGACATCGAGTTGGCCAAATCGAACATCCTGCTGATCGGGCCAACGGGTTCGGGCAAGACTTTGCTGGCCGAGACGCTGGCCCGTCTGCTCAATGTGCCGTTCACCATCGCCGATGCCACCACGCTCACCGAGGCGGGTTACGTTGGCGAGGATGTCGAGAACATCATCCAGAAGCTGCTGCAGAAGTGCGACTACGACGTCGAGAAAGCGCAGCAGGGCATCGTCTATATCGACGAAATCGACAAGATCTCGCGCAAGAGCGAAAACCCGTCGATCACCCGCGATGTCTCCGGCGAAGGCGTCCAGCAGGCGCTGCTGAAATTGATCGAAGGCACGGTCGCCAGCGTCCCGCCGCAGGGCGGTCGCAAGCATCCCCAGCAGGAGTTCCTGCAGGTCGATACCCGCAATATCCTCTTTATCGTGGGAGGTGCTTTCGCCGGTCTCGACAAAATCATCCAGCAGCGCAGCACCGAAGCGGGCGGAATTGGTTTCGGCGCCAAGCTCAAGAGCTCCGAGCGCAAGGCCGATGTCAGCAAAGTGCTGTTTGACGTGGAGCCGGAAGATCTGATCAAGTTCGGCCTGATTCCGGAATTCGTCGGCCGTTTGCCGGTCGTCGCGACGCTGGAAGAGCTGGACGAGACCGCACTGGTCAAGATCCTCACCGAACCGAAGAATGCGATCAGCAAGCAATTCAAAAAACTGTTCGAGATGGAAGGCGTTGAGCTGGAGTTCCGTGCGGACGCGCTCGCCGCGATCGCGCGCAAGGCGCTGAAGCGAAAGACCGGCGCCCGTGGGCTGCGCACCATTGTTGAATCGGTGCTGCTCGATACGATGTACGACCTGCCTTCGCTTGAGAACGTGAGCAAGGTTGTGGTCGACGAGTCCGTGATCGAGCACAAGTCCGAGCCTTATCTGATTTATCAGACACCGCCCAGCAAGGTGGCGTCCGCCGAATAAGGCCCGCCACCCGCATCGCTCGAAGATGGGCATTTCGACTCGGTCGGGATGCCTTTTTTTTGAGCTGATGATCTCGAATACCTGCCCGCATCGCCTGTTTACGGTGCGCATGACATCCGCCCGGCGGCATGTGCTTGCATCCTGCCGCGCATGACCCCATAACGGTGCCGAAGGTCGTTTACCCACTGTGGTGACGGCCCCGAATCGTCGAACGGAGCCCGTATGACCACCGAACTGTCCGCCAGCGTCCTTCCAGAACTGCCTGTACTGCCGCTGCGCGATGTCGTGGTGTTTCCGAACATGGTGATCCCGCTGTTCGTCGGCCGCGACAAATCGATCAAAGCCCTCGATCTGGCGATGGACCAGGACAAACGCATCCTGCTGGTGGCGCAGAAATCGCCGGAAACCGACGATCCTTCCGGCGGCGATCTTTACGACATCGGCACGCTCGCTCAAGTGCTGCAACTGCTGAAATTACCCGATGGCACCATCAAGGTGCTGGTGGAGGGCGTTTCCCGCGTCCGTATCAAAAGCGTGCGCGAAATCGACGGCGCGCTGGCGGGACATGCAGATCTTCTGGAGACCGCCGAGCAGCGCGAACCGCGCGAAGTCGAGGCCATCGTGCGTTCGCTGATGGGTCTTTTCGAGCAGTACATCAAGACCAACCGCAAGCTGCCGCCTGAGCTCATGCAGACACTGTCGGGGATCGACGAGCCCAATCGGCTGGCGGACACCATCTCCGCGCACCTCGGCGTGCGTCTTGCCGAAAAGCAG
>JANOXT010000432.1:0-4015 GCA_031418555.1 Lysobacterales bacterium
CGCCGCGCGCCTCGCCGCCGACGTGATGGGCGTGCCGACGCTGATCGTGGCGCGCACCGATGCCGAAGCCGCTGATCTGATCACCAGCGATATCGACGACAACGACCGCCCGTTCTGCACCGGCGAGCGCACCATTGAGGGCTTCTACAAAACCAACAACGGTCTAGATCAGGCGATCAGCCGCGGTCTGGCCTACGCGCCGTACGCCGATCTGGTGTGGTGCGAAACCGGCAGGCCGGATCTGGAGTTCGCGCGCAAATTCGCCGAGGCCATTCACGCCAAGTACCCGGGCAAGCTGCTGGCCTACAACTGCTCGCCGAGCTTCAACTGGAAGAAGAATCTGGACGACGCCACCATCGCCAAGTTCCAGAAGGAAATCGCCGGCTATGGCTACAAGTTCCAGTTCATCACCTTGGCTGGGTTCCACGCGCTGAACTATTCCATGTTCAACCTCGCCTACGGCTACGCGCGCCGCCAGATGAGCGCCTTCGTCGAACTGCAGGAAGCCGAGTTCGCCGCCGCTGACCGCGGCTTCACTGCGGTGAAGCATCAGCGCGAAGTCGGCACCGGCTACTTCGACAGCGTTACCCAGACCATTCAGGGTGGAAAGTCTTCAACGGTCGCCTTGAAGGGGTCGACCGAGGAAGAGCAGTTCGATGATCGGCCAGCGGCTGCGGCCTGACGGCGACGCCTTCAGGGTGTCCGGCTGCAATCGTGCACCCTGCAGGCCTCCGGCCATGGCGAAGGTCATGCTGGAAACGCAAGGATGTGTGATCCAATATGCGATCTCCTCTTCCGTACATCCTCCAAACTATGCGCATCCTCCTTTCGACGGCGTTTGTCGCCGCCATCCTGTTCTCCAGCCCCACCTTTGCCGAAGATGCGATCGTCATCGATTCGACACCGGCCCAGATCCGCAGCGCTCAGGTCGATCAGCGCAAGGCGATCGAGAATAAAGCCAGCAACTACGCGCATTTCACCGATGCCGAGCGCAAGGCTATTTTCGCCAAGCAGGACGAAATCACTGCGCTGATCAATGGCAAGACCACGATCGAAGAACTGGGGCCCAACGGCAAGATCGCACTGGCGAATGCGCTGGAAAGCGTCAAGGCGCTGGTGGCCCGCGCCGAGGACAACCGCTTGATCTGCGAACGGGTCAAGCCTCTCGGTTCGAATCGCCCGCAGAACAAATGCATCAGCGTGGGTGAGCGCCGTCGTTTGCGTGAAGCGGCGCAGCGCCAAGGCTTGAAAACCACCAACTGAAAGTCTGTTTAAAATTCAGCGCCGGCAATCATTTTTCATCGTTAGACGACAGCTATTTCTATAAGGCCGAGCAAAATTTTTTGAACGTGCTCTGAAGCGGTCTTGAATCGGTGACGTGTTTCCCGACGACCGGCCATGCGCCAGTCGTCGTTCAATCGGGCTGGTCAGCGGTCTTCCTGGGCAGACCATCGTCCAGGTTGTGCATCGACCAGCCCACATGCGTGTCCCAGCACACATGCGCCATGGGCGCGCGGTCAGCCTCGCCGTCCAGATTCGCCAGCGTGATGTGAAGCTCATTAGGCCAGCGGTGCGAACGGAAAAACAGCGAGCTTCCGCAGCGCGCGCAGAAACCGCGCTCGGCGCCGGGCGATGAGCGATACCAGCGCAGTGAACCGGCGGTGTCGTCGATATGCACGCGGTCGTCCGCTATGCCGAACCACGTCACGAACGCGGCGCCGTGCGCGCGCTGGCACAGCGTGCAGTGGCAGTGCGCCACCCACAGACTGGGCCAGTCCACGGTGAAGCGGACATCGCCGCAGAGACAGCTGCCCTGTGCTTGCGTCATTGTGCGCTGCCGGTGTGGAATGGGCGGGAGCATACGCCACGGAGTGGGCGCTGGCACGCCGCACAGACGCAACCGGAGGAGGACGACACGTGATCGAGGCGCCCGTGACAAGCTATCTGACCCTGTTGAACGAGACCGACTTTCCCGCCATGGTTACTGTAAAGAACGGCGACATGACCATCGCACGGATCCCGGCTATCCCAAGCGGCGCGATGCTGGAGGTTCCCACCAGCCAGACCTACACCGTCGTCGCGGCCACGGTCATCGAAGGCAATACCTACACGTCCGCACCGACCTCAGTGTCGGGCCCTGCGAGCTTCCTCGCCACCATCCTGCAGCACGGGGCCCAGGGCACATACGAGTTCGACATGCAGGAACTCCCGCCACGCAGCGCCGACCAGATGGAGTTCCAGACGACGACCCTCAGCGCTGTGACGTTCACCATCAGCTGCAACGGCATCCACCTGCAGAGTGTGATCGTGAGCGATGCTTTCAGGGCCGTCACGCTGTCGCTGGCCGACACCTACACCCTCTACGCGGTCATCAACGGCGTGACCACCCAGATAATTCAGACCACGAATCCCGATGCGACGATCACCACCAGGGTTGGGCCGAGCGGCGCTGAAACCGGCGATTTCGAGCTGGTAGTCGGCTGAAGCATCCGCGCCGGTAGCTGGAGTAGGTCGATCGCGTTTCCCAGCATCGCCTGATCGTCAGGTGCGAGACAGAATGTTAGCGAGAATGTTGGGGACACCCACAATTCAGTTTTTTCCTACAGCCGCATCAGCACTTCCCTGACAGCTTCCGCGTTCGGCTTACGCAACACTGAGGCATGACCAAGCCGCGTTCGCAGATCGTGCTTCCCGACACGCCTGGCGCATTCCACTGCGTACAGCGCTGTGTGCGACGGGCCTTCCTCTGCGGCGTCGACCGCTATACCGGACAGTCCTACGAGCATCGGAAGGCCTGGCTTGAGGATCGCATCCGGCTCGTGGCCGAATGTTTTGCCGTCGCTATCGACGCCTACGCGGTCATGAACAATCACCTGCATCTGGTGCTGCGCATCGACCCGTGCGAGGCGGCCACTTGGCACGACAACGATGTCGTCGCGCGCTGGATGCGGCTGTTTCCTGCGCGCGAGGACAGCGACGCCGCGATCGAAAGCAAATGTCAAAGACTGCTTGCCGATCCCGATAGAATCATCACGCTGCGCCAACGCCTGGGCAGCCTCTCATGGTTGATGCGCTGCCTGGTCGAGCCCATCGCACGCCGCGCGAATCGCGAGGACGGCTGCAAGGGACGATTTTGGGAAGGGCGCTACAAGTGTCAGGCGCTATGCAATGACCGCGCAATCCTTGCCGCCATGGTCTACGTCGACCTGAACCCGATTCGTGCAGGCGTGACGGATCGGCTCGATACGTCCGCGCACACGAGCGTCGCAGGACGCATTGTCCAAATGAAGTCGGACCCGACTGTGGCTACTGCGCTGCTCAAGCCGGTTGCTGGCCGCTTGCGCCCTGTCATCGACATCACGACAGCCCAGTATCTCCAGATCCTCGATTGGACCGGCCGTCAGCTCGCGCTCGGCAAACATAGCCGCATCTCGCCGCATGCCCCCGCGATCCTGAAGACCATGGATCGAGATGCGAAATGCTGGGCCACCCGCGTCGCCGCGCTCGGCGGTGGCTGGTATCGCGTTGTCGGCCCGGCGCAGGACTTGATCGCTATAGCCGAGCGGTTGGGGCAGCAGTGGCTGAAAGGGATTCGGCTTGCGATGACGCTGGGTTGAAGCATCATCAGGAACACGGTTGCCCGACAGGGAGAACGATGCGCGGGCGATGTTGCCCGGCCGCTTTGTCCTCAGCGAATGCATCGGGATCGGGGCCGGGAAATCATGGGTAGCGCGGTTGCAAAGAACGGGTTGAAGAAATGTGGGTGTCCTGGTCTTCGTTTGTGTTGGCGTGTTCAGGGTGCCCGCGAAGGTACCGCACGCTCGCCGCGTCGATTGGAACCCGGGTCAGTGTTGAATGGCACTTACTTAAGGCCAAGTACCTGATTCTCATCTAAAAAAGCGGGCCGGTCCCGAGCGCTAAGGTGGAGTTGCGAAACATCACCCACAGCACACAGGAGCCGGCCCGTATGCATGCTATTCGCAATGCCCGTGCCCAGCAATCGCGCATGCTCCGT
>JANOXT010000433.1:0-3741 GCA_031418555.1 Lysobacterales bacterium
CCTGCTGATCGCCTACAACTTGCTACGCCGAGAAATGCACCAAGCTGCCGATGCCCTGAGCGTTGCGCCAACCCGTCTGAGTTTCCAAGGATTTACCCGAGCCATCGTCGCCGAACTGCGCCATGCACCGCTGGAAACCCCTGGCGCCTTTCCCAAACGACTTGCACGGCTGCGACAGCAAGCCTGCGCCTATCTGTTGCCACCCAGACGACAACGCGCTTGCCCACGTGAAGTCAAACGGCGACCTCAAAAGTACACCACAAAAAAATGCCAGTCAGCTTAACTGACTGGCATTACGGCAAGCCGGGGCTTTTTGCTTTTCTGCAGACCGCTCATCTGGACAGTAATGCTTGGGGTAATCGTTTTTGGACACTATCTCCCCCAAGCCAAAAAGGGCTGTCTTACTTTCAGTTAATCACATCCTTTCCGGCTTACGACCACAGCCGTTCGCGCTTGGCCAAGTGCCATCCAATCGCTCGGCATCGAACCGCGCCAACACCGCCGGCCAGAACGCCAACGCGCGGACCTGTTGGTATTTGCAAAAGAGTAGCCGCTTCTCATCACTCGATGGTCGCCGCGGGAAGTGCTCGCTTCATAGGCAACTGAAGCCTGCCCCCTTCCCTTCCCTTCCCGCTTGGGCCCCATTCCACGTGGCCAATCGCCTCTTTGCCCTGCTAAAATGTCAGGACACCTACCAGGACACATGCCGGTCGGTGTCTTGCTAGTGATTTCAAGAGGTTAGGGGTGGAGATACCGTGTCCCCATCTCTCCGCCAGTTTCAAAGCGTCGCTGACGCACGTCTATGGTGGCCCCGTCGGCCCCTCGCGACGCTAGGTCGAAAACCCCGCCAGGGCCGGAAGGCAGCAACGGTATCGGTCGATGCGGGTGCCGAGGTCAGCCGGCGGGGCCATCGCCATTGACGCTATTCACCCGTCGAACCCAAGGCTCGACGATTCATTGTCATTACCCGTGGCGACGGGATTGAGCCTGCGGCTCGGTAAGCGTGTCCTGGCGCGGCAGCAACGGTATCGGTCGATGCGGGTGCCGAGGCAAGCCGGCGGGGCCATCGCCATGGAAGTCATCCGCTTGACGAGCGCAAAGCCCAACGGCTGTCGGCCGGCCGACCCTCCCCACACACTATGCGACTGGAGACGAACAGCCGCGGTCGTTTCTCGCGCGGGATCTTCGAAACTAGGCTTTTCTTTCGCGCTTTTTGACGTAAAGCACCAGCGCATGGTCTTCGATGTCGAAACCATATTCGGCGGCGATCTTGCGCTGCAGTTCTTCGATCTCCGGACTTTCGAATTCGATGATCCGCCCGGTTTCGATATCGACCATATGGTCGTGGTGTTCGCCGCGGTCCAGTTCATAGACCGCGTGTCCTCCTTCGAAATTGTGCTTCAGCACCAGACCTGCCGCCTCGAATTGGGTGAGCACCCGGTACACCGTCGCCAGGCCGATCTCATCGCCATCGCCCACAAGCTTGCGATAGATGTCTTCGGCGGTCATGTGCCGCGGAAGGGACTGTTGCAGAAGCTCCAGTACCCGCATTCTCGGGTGAGTGACCTTGAGGCCGAGTCTGCGAAGATCTTTGGATTCCATGAATGCGCTCCGCGAGAGTCAATTGGGCGGCATCCAACCCGCGATGAACGGCGATTCCTGATACGGCTGACGGCAGTGCCGGGGGCCAGTGTATCATCGGCGTACGCATCATCTACCCACTTGCCGGCTGCCTCATGCCCATCATCAACCATCGTCCTTTCCGCGCAACGCTGCTCGTTTTTGCCGTTGCATTCGCCACCGGCGGCTGCGGCATCCTCTACAAGCAGCCTATCTATCAGGGCAATCTGATCGAAAAAACCGCAGTGGACCAACTGCAGGCCGGGATGAGCAAACAGGATGTCATGGGTCTGCTGGGCACGCCTTCGATCTCTGACCCTTACAACGAGAATCGCTGGGACTACACCGCATCGCAGCGCATCGACCGGCGTGGCACTACCGAAGCGAAGAATTTCACGGTCTATTTCGACAACGGCGTTGTCAGCAAGTGGGAAGGCGATTATTTCCCTGAACAGGACGACACCCTTGCCGCGAATGCCCGTCGCCAGTTCGGGCCGAATCTGGCCAAGGACGACAAGAAAAAGAAAAGGCGCCGCTAAGCATCTTCATTTCCCGGCGCGTCTGCGCCGGGCTTCCATCGGATCCATCTTCAGCGCACGCAGCAGCTCCACCCGGTCGCCGTCCCGAAGTATTTGTTCGGTGGTAGTCGCCTCGCCGTGGATCGCCACACCGACGTGTCCACCGGGCGCGAATCTGGCCGCAGCGATCGCGTCCGCGACGGTTGCGCCTTCGCCCAAGTCCACGGACACCGCCTGATGTCTTCGCGGCCACGCTTGAATGACTTCCACGCGGATCGGACCGGCCACGGCTCAGTCTTCGCCGCGGTCGGCCACACGCACGAAATCATCGACCATGCGGTCGGCCAGACTCTGGAATCCCAATGCGAACGCTGGGCCAAGCAATTTGCTGCTCGGCTCGAAATCAAGACTCAGCGTGACCTTGCAGGCGCATTCATCCAGCGCATGGAACTGCCAGCGACCGCTCAGTTTCCGGAACGGACCATCGCGCAGCACCATATCGATGTGATGCGGCGGCGACAGCGTATTTTCGGTCGTGAACCAGGTGCTCAGCGCACCAAGCCCCAGATCCAGCCGTGCCACCACGCGCGCAGCGTCGGCTTCCAGCACTTCAGCGGCTTCGCACCAGTCGAAACGGCGCGGATATGCGGCGATATCGTTGACCAGCGCGAACATCCTGGCGGCGGAATGTTCGACAAGGGCGGAGCGTTGGATGACCGGCATATGGCGTATGACTCGCTGAAGTGACTCGCCAGCCCGCCCCGCTTCGGGGACAATGCGACGAATGAGCAAGCAGAAAGTCGATAAGGATAAGGCAAAGGCGGGGGACAAGGCGGGCAAAAGCGCGCCGGTGACCAAGACCATCGCCTTGAACAAGCGTGCAAAGCACGAATACCACCTCGAACAGCGCTATGAAGCGGGGCTTGCCCTGCAGGGTTGGGAGCTGAAATCCATCCGTGCCGGCCGCGCCAATATCACCGACGGCTATGCCTTGATCCAGCATGGCGAACTTTTTCTGATCGGCGCCCAATTCACGCCGCTGATCCAAGCGTCCAGCCACGTCATCGCCAACGATCGCCGCACCCGCAAGCTGCTGCTGCACCGGCGCGAGATCGATCAGCTGATCGGCAAGGTCCAGCGCGATGGCTACACCATCGTGCCGACTGCGATGTACTGGAAGGGCAACAAGGTCAAGCTGGAAATCGCACTGGCCAAGGGCAAGCAGGACCACGACAAGCGCCAGGCGTCCAAAGACCGCGACTGGGCCCGCGAAAAACAGCGCACCATGCGTCGGCACAACAAGGACGCCTGAGCGCCCTCAGCCCCGCTTGCGATGCTTGATCTGCCCACCTACTGCATGAGGGAGGTGGGAACACAGCCGCGTTATCTGTGCTTGAACACCGCCCTACCCGGCCCCATACTGCGGCAGTCAGTGATATCGACTATCCCCGGGGGTGCACCTGGCTTCGACGGGAGTAGCAACGTCCACTGGTGCATGCCGAGGGGGTAGCTTTCCTCGTTAATCCAGCTGCAAAACTTAGTTGCCAACGACGACAACTACGCTCTCGCCGCTTAAGGCGTAAGCCCCGAACCCACTTGTGCC
>JANOXT010000434.1:0-2243 GCA_031418555.1 Lysobacterales bacterium
AACACCTGTACCGGCACCACCACCAGCAGAGGTAGCAGAACCACTCGCGACCACGACACCGACAAGACCCGCAACCGCAACCGCCGCACCGGCAGTGACGCCAGTACCAGCCCCGCCGCTCGGTCCGATCGTGGTGCCGGATGTGGACGAGATCATCGAGCGCTGGCTGATCCCCGTGCTGGTGAAAATACCCGACGATGACCTGGCCGATTATCTGGAGTTCGCGGGCAGCGGTTTTGGCGGCGATTATTACGTCGCCTTGAGCCGCGCTTACGATTTCCAGGTCGGCGAGTGGTATTCACAGACGCTCAAATTGTTCCGCGACAATATTCCGCCGATCGTGGCTGGAGCGGGCGATCCAGGCAAAGACGCGTTGCTCGTGGACGCGCGCTATTCGCTGCACGATGTTGCAACGCCCGCCGCCGCAGCGGATGCCATGACCAAACTGCTGCAGGCGGACAAGCTGGATCCACGCAATGCGGAAATCCAGACGCTCCTGGGCGAAGCGGCGATGAAGACCGCACCCTACATGCCTTTGGCTGCCGATCAAATGCGGGCCGTGATCGCAACGCCGAATTACGAGCAAGCGGAGACATTTTTTTTGAAGGCGATCGAATTGGCGCCAGGAAACGCCGATGCGAACATGCTGCTGGGGCGTTTGCGCTATCTGCAGGGCAGGGACGATGAGGCCGGAGAGCTCTACGCGCGCGCGATCCAGCTTGAGCCTGAGCATCCCAGCAAGGATTTGTTTCTGGGCGACCTGGCCTACGTTCGCAACGATGCCGGCAAAGCCTCATACCACTATAAAATTGCGGTATCCAAGCCCGAACGATTGGCCTATACGCATGTCACCGCGCTTGCGCATCTTCTGATGTCGCTGCGCAAAGGCACCCAATTGGGCGAATATCCGCGTGTCGCCGATGCCAATCTGGCGAAACATCCGCAGGCATGGACTTTCCGCCTCGACTATGCCGACTATCTGCTGACCCTCAACACCCGCGCGGATAAAATATTCGCAATCGCGAATCCTATTCCCGATACCTGGTTTCCCGCCCGCAAAGTTCCGATCGTTTCCGTGGCGCTGATGCTTAAAGCCGGGGAGCGTGTCGACAGGGACGGCGTACCCAGAGCAGAAAGCATGCAGCTGATCCGGCGGGCTATGGGGATGAATCCTGATTCGGTTACCTTGGCTGAGGCCATCTGCCGCGCGGGAGTGGAAGGCAAGCTGCTGTGGGCAGTGTTCGATCAGAGCACTGACCAGAAACGCCTTGCGACCGCACTGGTCCTGTGCGGCTTGCGGTGGAAGCGCAACCAGGTCGTGAGGGATATGTCCAAACGCGCCGATATTCCGCAGTTGGATCTGCCGCGCGCCGACATGGGCGGCGATACGCCTTTGTGCTACGCCACCGCCACCAGGAATACGTCTGGCTTCGGTTCTTTGGCGGAAGCGCGGGTCAGCCCCACCAGGAAATGCCGGGACGGCGATACTGTTGCCGAGCGCCTGCAGCGGATGTCGGTCAATCCCGACCCGCGCTTGACGCAGATGCAGATGTTGATGAAACGGTTCTACAAAAAAGCGTGATCATTTGCCCGCCGGGTCGGTCTTGCCGACCCGGCGGGCAAAGTAGACATGCAGCCTGGCACGCAAAACGCGATCGTGACCCATCCGTTGCGGTTTACGGCCCCGCCAACGTCTTCAACATGCGTACCCAGTGATCGACATCATCGCCCAGCGCTTTTACAGGCAGACGTTCGTCGCGCCCGTGCGCACGCATGTCGTCGGGCACCACGCCCCATGAGCCGTCGACGCCATAGACCGGGATGCCGTGTTCGCGGAACGGACGCGCGTCGCTGGCGCCGGTGCTCATTTCGGGCATGACCGGTGCGTTCGGAAACATCGTGCGCACGCTGTCGGTATAGGCTTTGAGTATGTCCGGGCGCAACGGCGAATCCAGCGACGACACCGCTTCGTCGAGTCGCGCCACTTCCACTTTTGCGCCCGCGATGCTCTGCAGCTCGTCGCGAATCGCATCGGGCGACACGCCCGGCAGGATGCGGCAGTTCACCGTCGCGCGCGCCAGCTGTGGCAGCGCGTTCGGCGCGTGTCCGCCGGTGAGCATGGTCGCGACGCAGCGCGTACGCGTCAGGCCGACTTCGCCCAGATCCGCCTCGATCGCGTCTGCGGCGGCGCCATCGGCCGCGTTCGCCAACCATGCGCGCATCGCGTCGCCCAATGCGCCGGT
>JANOXT010000435.1:0-25400 GCA_031418555.1 Lysobacterales bacterium
CGCCGAGGCGGCGGTGGTCGGTTTCAATCACGACCTCAAGGGCCAGGGCATCTATGCCTACGTCACCCTGATTGCCGGTGAAGCGCCAACCGAAGACCTGCGCAAAGCGCTGGTCGCGCACGTGCGCAAGGAAATCGGCCCGATCGCCACACCCGACTTCCTGCAGTGGGCGCCAGGATTGCCGAAAACCCGCTCGGGAAAAATCATGCGCCGGATCCTGCGCAAGATCGCAGAGAACGCAACCGATCAACTCGGCGATACGTCGACGCTGGCCGATCCTTCTGTGGTGACGTCGCTGGTGGAAGAACGACTGGTGAAGTGAACGGTTTCTGTGCCAATAGCAAATCCCCCCTGCCCCCCTTTTTCAAAGGGGGGGTTCGCTTGGTTCTAGCGTGCTCGTCGGCCTTTCACCGCAGCACTTCGATCCAGCGCCAGGCCACAGCCACAGCCTTCAGCAGTGTTTCCTCAAGGGCGGTTGGCAGTTTTTCAGCCAATGAGATTGCAAGCCACGCAGAACGAAGCGGTTCCTCCCCTTTGAAAAAGGGGGACAGTGGGGATTTGCACTCAACAACATCCAACGCATGCGCCAAAGCCCGGAGCCTCTCTTTGAAAAAGAGGAGCAGGCAGCATTTGCCCTCAACAACATTCAATGCATGCGCCAAAGCTCAGACCCCCCCTTTGAAAAAGGGGGGCAGGGGGGATTTGCTCTCATCGACACCCAATGTAGGCGCCGATCAACTCCCAAATCCTCTCGATCACAGCATCCGTTTCAAGCAGCACCTGTCGATTGTCGAATCGCAGAACATGCAGTCCCATGTTGCGCAGAACAGCGGTTCGCTGCGCGTCGGCCAACATCGCCGCGTCTTCAAGATGCTGGCTGCCGTCGACTTCCACTACCAGACCAGCAGCCGGCGCATAGAAATCGACAATATAGTCGCCCAGTGGTTTTTGGCGATAAAACTGCACTCCGTGCAATTGCTTGCGCCGCAGTCGAAACCAAAGCAGTTGTTCGGCTTCGGTCATTCGCAGACGCAGTATTCTGGCGATCGGTTTCGTTCTTTTGGCATAGGGAAGCATGCATGCATGACAACGCATCGACCAGAGTCATGGTATCGGCTGTCTCCTGATACCGCTGTCGGATAATTCCCCATGCCCACCGTCATGATTGCCGACGACCACCCGCTGTTCCGCGAAGCCCTGCGCAATGCGGTGTCGCATGTGTTGCCTTCAGCAACGATCCGCGAAGCCGACAGCATCGATGCGCTCTACGCGCTGATCGAGCGCGAAACTGACGCCGATTTGCTGCTGCTCGATCTCACCATGCCCGGCGCACATGGCTTCAGCGCGCTGGTGCATCTTCGCGCGCACGTCCCGCAGCTGCCGATCATGGTGGTGTCCGCGCGCGAGGAACCGACGGTGATGCGCCGCGCACTGGATCACGGCGCGGTCGGCTTCCTGCCGAAATCCGCCAATGCCGCCACGCTCGGCCAAGCCATCAACACAGTGCTGGCCGGCGACCGCTGGGCGCCGGCGTCCGCATTGAAAGCGCCCGCCGCCGGCGCGGAAGAACACGCCGCCGCACAGCGCGTCCGCGATCTCACCCCGCAGCAGTTCCGGGTGCTGCAGATGCTGGGTGACGGCCTGCTCAATAAACAGATCGCCTACGAACTCGGCATCACCGAAGCCACCATCAAAGCGCATATGACCGCAATCCTGCGCAAACTCGGCGCGGGCAACCGTACCCAGGCCGTGCTGATCGCCGGCAAACTGGCGATCGATCCAGAAGCGGTGATGCCGCCACCGGAAGAGGATTGATTCAATCGTCCTCTGACCGCGCATCGACGCTGGTCACTTCGCCGTCTTCGGCGACGACAGTGAACACGATCGGCCGGCAGCACACACTGCAGTCTTCGACGTATTGCTGATGATCGACCGAACCGTCGACGACGATCTCGATCTCTTCGCCGCAGTACGGGCATTGCGTAAAGGCGGTGTCGGTGTGGTTCATCCTGGCGCTCGGTTGGACGTGGTGTTGCAAGCCTAGCGCAACCACGGTCATGCGACTACGCGAACAACAGCGGCTCTACCGTCTGCTCCAACACTTCGATCAGTTCCGGATCCATGTATTTGTACTCGTCGGGAATCTCCAGCACATGGATCGGCGTGTGCTCGATCAGACGCGCGTAATCCGCGACGATACGATCGCGGTGTTTACGTTCCATCACCATAATCACATCCGCCCAATCGATATCCGCATGGGAAATGCGGTGTCTGGCACTCAGGCTGGTGCCGGCCGAGCGCGCGACGATCACCGCATGCCCATTGAACATGCGCTCAGCGGTCGGGCTGCGCCATTGGTTGCGACTGCAGACGAACAATACGTTGATGTGTTCGCAATCGTTACGTTGGTTTTCGGTCACACGCGGATACTCCCTGCCGAATTGTGGATAACACTTTCCCGGGTTGCGCATACCAGACAATACGAGCCTTGAATGCGGGCCTTCAGCCGTTACCCGAACGACTGGTTTGGTGAGTCCGCTATCAGCCCCTCATTCCCCGCGCAGCCAGAAACGCCCTGAGTGAAGCTGGCTTCACTGGTTTCGTCAACACTGCACAGCCATATTCGCGGGCAGCCTGTTTCAACGCGTCGCTGCCGTCGCCGGTCAGCAACGCGGCGGGGAGATTGCGCTTCGCGCGGCGACGCAGTTCAGCGATGACACCGAAGCCGTCGAGCCGGTCGTGGAGGTGGTAGTCGACCAGAGCGATATCCGGATTTTCCGACATCAATTGCAGTGCTTCATCGACTGTGCTGGCGACAAGTACGACCACTTTCCAGCGGACGAGGAGTGCACGCATACCGTCGAGGATATCCGGATCATTGTCGACGCAGAGCACGCGCAGGCCGTCGAGTACATCTGGGACAGCGACAATATCGTGCGATACCGGTTGCCGTGCAGCCACACCAATGGGGACGGAGATCGAAAACACGCTGCCGCGACCCATGCGCGACTCCACGCGCAGCGGGTGTTCGAGCGTACGTGCGATGCGTTGGCAGATCGACAGGCCCAGACCCAGGCCGCGTTCGCCGCCGATATCGGGCCGGCTGTTGGGAATGTCGAAGCGGCGGAACTCTTCGAAGATCTGACTGAGGTGGTGTTCGGGAATGCCCGGTCCGGTGTCCCACACCTGGATCTTGATCTGCTGCCCGCAATGACGCAGGCCGAGCAGCACGCCGCCTTCGCGGGTGTAGCGCAATGCGTTGGCGAGAAAATTCTGCAGCGCGCGCCGCAGCAGGCGGCGGTCGCTCAGCACGAACGCTTCGGAGCCTGCGTGCACGCGCAGTTCAAGCCCTCTGGAGCTGGGCGCGTACTGCGCGGCGAGTTCCTGCAGCAGCTCGGCGGCGTCGAAGTGGGTGAGCTCCGGCTGCAGCGCGCCGGCATCGAGCCGCGACACATCGAGCAGACCGTCGAGCAGATCTTCCGCCGCATGCAGCGCGGCATCGACGCGTTCGGCCAGATGCGTGCGTTCGTCGGCGTCGGTGGTTTCGCGTAGTGCCGAGGCGAACAGGCGGGCGGCGTTCAGCGGCTGCAGCACGTCGTGGCTGACGGCGGCGAGGAAGCGCGTCTTCGACTGCTGCGCGGCCTCGGCTTCACGCGTGCGCACTTCGACGCGCTGTTCCAGGGTTTCGTTGATCTCGCGCAGGGCCTGCTCGGCGCGCTTGTAGTCGGTGACGTCGCTGAAGCTGGTGACGTATCCACCGCCGGGCAGCGGTTGCCCGCGCATTTCGATCACCTGGCCGTTGCCGCGCACGCGCTCGTACACATACGGCTGCCCCGCGCGCAGATACTCCAGCCGGCGCCGCACCTGTTCTTCACGGCCGTCGACGATGCTGGGATCGGCGATACTCGGTTCGGCGCGCTCCGCACTCCAGCGGATCAGCTCGGCAATCGGCCGACCGACGTAGAGCATGCCGTCAGGATAACCGAGCATCTGCTGATAGCGTCGATTCCACGCGATGAGACGCATGTCGGCATCGACCACACTCACGCCCTGACTGATGTTTTCCAGCGTGGTCGACAGCACTTGGCGATTGAAGCGCAGCTCCTGACTCGCTTCGTCGAGCAGCGATACCACTTCGCCAAGCTCCATGCCGGAGCCACGCAACGCGGTGGTCAGCGTGAGCCGCGCCGATGCCGCACCGATCGCCGACGCCAGCAGGCGTTCTGTGAATTGCATCAATGCGCGATCGGCCAGATGCTCAGGCTGCCAGCTGCGGCCCTGGCCCTGCGCGTACTCGTCAAACGCACGCCGCGCGTGACGCTCCCCGAGAATGCGTTCCGCCAACGCGAGCAGATCGCCGCTGCGCACGCTGCCTGCCCAACCGCCGGGGCCCAGCGGCGAACGCTGCGCGTAGGGATCGAGGTAGGTCGTGGCCAACAACTGTTCCTGCAGGCGCGGACGGCGCCGCGCCGATACCAGAAACAGCGCGCCGAGATTGAACAGCAGCGACCAGAACACGCCGTGGGTGAGTGTGTCCCAGCCGCTCAGGCCGAACAGCTGCTGCGGCCGCAGCCACGACAGCGCGAACGGGCCATTCGCGATCCAGTCCGCGCCGGCGCTGCTGTTTTGCGTCAACGCCGGCAACAGTAACGTGTATGCCCACGTCAGCGCGCCGAGCAGCAGGCCGGCGAACGCGCCAGCGCGACTGGCGCCGCGCCAATACAGACCGCCGATCAATGCCGGCGCGAACTGCGCCACCGCTGCGAACGCGAGCAGACCATGCTGCGCGAGACTGTCGCCGGTGGCCGCAGCAAGCCGATAATAGCCATAGGCCATCAATGCCAGGGCGAGGATAGTCGCGCGCCGCACCCACAGCACCTGACGATCAATGCCTCCGCTTTTGGCAAGCACGCGGTTGCGCAGCAGCAGCGGCATCACCAGATCGTTGCTGACCATGGTCGCGAGCGCGACGCTGGCGACGATCACCATGCCGGTGGCGGCGGAGAATCCACCAATGTACGCCAGCAGCGCCAGCCATTCACGATCCAGCGCCAACGGCAACGCGAGCACATAGGTGTCGGGCGATGCGCCGCTGCCGGCCAGCAGCGATTGCCCCGCCAAGGTAATCGGCACCACGAACAGACTGAAGACGACCAGATATCCACCGAACAACCAGCGCGCAGGGCGGATGTCGGCCGGGTCCTGGCATTCGACCACTGCCACATGGAACTGGCGCGGCAGACAGATGATCGCGGTGAACGCGATCAAGGTCTGCGCGATGAAGCCGGTCGGCAAGCCCGGTGCGGTCACCACGCGCGCCGCGTCGACAACGCGCGCGCCAAGATGGCCATCGCCCGGCAGATGCAGCAGTGCGAACACACCGATCGCGACGAACGCCAACAGCTTCACCAGCGATTCCAGCGCCACCGCCAGCACCATGCCGCGATGGTGTTCGGTGGCGTCGATCTGGCGCGTGCCGAATAGGATCGCGAACACCGCCAGCAACAGCGCAACATATAGCGCAGGATCGGCGAACAGCGCGTCGTCGCTGCCCGGCGCCAACACTTCGACGCTCATCGCCACCGCTTTGAACTGCAGCGCGACGTAGGGCACGGCGGCGATCAGCGCCACCGTGGCGACCAGTGCTGCCAACCCCGGGGCGCGGCCGTAGCGCGACGACAGAAAATCGGCGATCGACACGATCCGGTGTTCGCCGGAAATCAGCACCAGCCGCTCGAGAATGCGCCAGCCGAACACCAGCATCAGCAGCGGACCGAGATAGATCGGCAGAAAGCCCAGACCGGTGCGCGCGGCGGTCCCGACCGCGCCGTAGAACGTCCACGACGAGCAGTACACCGCCAGCGCCAGCGCATAGATCAGTGGCCGCGCCCAACGCCAGCGCGGGGTCGCGCCGCGCAGGTCGCCGAGGTAGGCGACCGCAAACAGCACGCCCACGTAACCCAGCGATACCAGCAGCAGTACCCAGCCCGGAATCATGTTCGCCTCGGCGGAACGACAGTCCTGCGAGTGTACGGCGCACGCCGGAGCGGCCGCTGGCGTTCGACCAAAGTCGAAGCGGCGCTCATTCGCAGCGAAGGACGATGTCGGCTGCCATTTCCTTCAAACGACGCCTGGGCGCTTCGGATGCCGACAGGACGATCTCCGGGCCGATCCCGAGCACGGTCAGCGCGGCGAGATCGACATCGGCCGGGCGGTCGCAGCAGGTGTCCCGTATTGCGGCAGACATGAAGACGCCCGGTATGGGCCGGGCGTTTTCGGTTTCCATGGACAACCTTCTCAGGCGGTCATCGATACGGTTTTTTTCGGCTCCTGATCCACGATCAACGCCGATGTTTGCTGGATCCGGGCATCGACGGCGTTACTGGCCGCCACATTGATGGGCGTGGTGAGCGCCAGGTTCTCGCTGACTCTGGCGTGGTTGGGGCCTTCCGGACCATGGGTTCCGTCGAAGACGAAGAGGGTGCGATCCTGATTGCCTTTGCTGTCGTTGATCTGATTGCCGACTTCGATATTGGTTACGCCGGTCAGCGGCACGCGGCTCGCTGCCGCATACAGATTCGCGGCCATTACGTCTCCGTCCAGACCCTTGGCCTGCATCGCAGTCATCACTTGGCCGTACATCGGATCCTGCTGCATCCGCTCGACGTTGCGCGTCGGCTCCGCTGCGGCGAACATGGTTTCCGGCTGGCCCGGTGTGCCTGGCGCAGTGTTGTAACTCAGGGACGGCGAGACAACGCCTGGCGTGCGAAGGTTTGGCCCGATCACTTCTTCCGGCGCCAGCCCATGCTGGCCTTTCACCACACGGTCGCTCCATTCCAGGCTGCCGTTGCGGTCGATCACCACCAGCTTGCCCTGGTTCAAGGACTGCTCAACGAGGTTGGCCAGCTGTTCCGGCGTCGCATTCTTGTTGTTGGCGCCAATCGAGCGACCTACCTCGTTGTTATAAAGATCCATCGATTCGCGGTTGGCGGCATTTCCCGGCAAACCTTCGTGCGCGGTCGCGAACGCTTTGGTCCACTGCTCGCCGTACTGCTGGGTCAGCAGCGCATTCCAGTACGCATGACGGAAGGCATCACGGTGGCCGTCATTACCCTGCCAGCCATCCGCGTTTGCGGCCGGAATATTGCCGGGAACGGGATTGTCCGGAAACCGCGCGACGCCTTCGCTGAACGCGCGATCCTTGATACCGCTGAACTCCTGCAGGCCGGCCAGACCGCGATCCAGCGTCAACTTGTCAAGCAACGCACCTTCGGTCTTCGTCATTTTGACCGAATCGGTAAAGGGAATATCGATCGCGCCGAACACGCGCGGGTGATAGTCGATCACCTTGTCGTCGGCCACCTGATAGGTGGTGCGGACATTGCTCAGATCGGGCCGTTCGTTCGCCATCAGAGACTCCTTACGCAGTCGTGTTGTTCAGACGTGTTGTTGTTCGTAATGTTGGAACGCGAAACTTATCGGCGCCCCCAGCGATGGGACGCGACCTTCTCATCCTGGTATTTGATTTCGTAGAACTCCTCATCGATGCCGTAGCGCGCGACGCCGAGTTCGTAGATATCGGTGGCGGACGCAGCGTCGCTGGAATCGGCTTCGCCGAGCAGGCGGATCACCTCGTCGCGCGACATACCCGTCTGCACGGCCTTCTCCACCGAAGACACCATCGGGCCGCGTTGGTTCTCTTTGGCGCTGACGCCACGCTGTGATTTCCAAGCGGTCGAATCGAAGTGTGTGGTGTTTTGCATTGCGCAGGCCGATAAAGAAAGAAACAGGACGATCGCGGAGCACAGCACGGAGGCGCGCATGCACAGCAATCGGGAATCAGGCAGGGCGCGCCGGACGGACGTCTGCGACATACCTCGTCGGGCGTAAAGCGGGGCATCAACAGGTGAGCCGCACACGTTTATTTCCATTGGGCCGGGCGACTGTCCTGAGCAGGGCTGGGTTACACGGAAAACGACGTTAACATGGAAATACGGCCAATTCATGAACTGCCGGACCGACCGCAAACAGCCAACGTCGCAGCGGCTTTCTGGAGATACTGCCCGCGACGGTCTCTTCCATCGCCACCCACAGATTGCATATGATCCCAGACGTCCAACTCGATCCGCTGAGCGAAGCCGATTTCAACATCCTCGCCGATGTGGCCGACCGTATCTGGCGATCGCACTACATCACGATGATCAGCATCGCGCAGATCGAGTACATGCTGGATGGCCGCTACGTGCCGGAACGGCTGCGCAACTATGTGGATTCACAGGAACGCTGGCTCTGGATGCTGCGCGTCGGCGGCGTGCCGGCCGGCTACTGCAGCTGTTCGCTGGGCGAAGCTGCGGACGCAATGAAGCTTGAGCAGCTGTATCTGTTGGCGGACTACAAAGGTCTGGGCCTGGGCGGCCGCATGCTGCGGCATGTCGAAGCGAAGACCCGCGCGCTGGGGCGGACGCGGCTGTATCTCACGGTCAACAAGGGCAATACCGATTCCATCGCGATTTACCTGAAGTCCGGCTTCGTTGTACGCGAAGAAGCGGTGTTCGAGATCGGCAACGGCTACGTGATGGATGATTTCGTCATGGAGAAGCGGCTTTGAAAATTTTTTTGCTCGTCACCCCCCTCCGCGAAGGCGGAGATCCATGCCGATATTCGCTCAGGAGTGAGTGCAATCTCGACGTGTGCTGAACGTTTGAAGCATAGCTCTCCACCTTCGCTTGCATGACGAGCGAGTGCTCGGGTTGTGAGGGAACGAAAATCGCTGGTAATGCGAAGGGTTGAATAGCGCTTCTTGCCTTCGCGTGGATGACGCAATGGCACAGAGGTTCGCGTTATGCATGAACGCATAAAAAGGCTCGCCTCACCGACTAACGTCGGTCATATAAGCTGACTGGTATTTTTTCGCTGTATCCTTTTGAGGTCGCTGTTTGACTTCGCTTAGACAATCGCGTTGTCGTCCAGGTGACGATAGATACGCGCCGTCTTGCTATTGCAGCGTTGCAAGTCGTTTGGAAAAGACGCTGCGGTCTTTCCAGCATCGTTGGCCCAGTTCGGCAACGATGGCTCGGTTAAATCCACGGCAGCTCAGATGCGTTGGCGCAACGCCCAACGCCCAACGCATCCGCAGCTTAATATATTTCAGATCAACCGCTCGGCAGGTAGATGCTGCCGGCGCAGCGAGGTGGCCCCAGTGGCCTGCAGCGCTTGTTAGATCCAATCGGCAGGACTGAGTTGGCTGAAACGGTAAAAGGCATCGGGTGACAGCTCGTTTATCACGTCAGTTTGCGCTTGAAGGACTGGTTTCAATACAAAAGGCTCATGGAAAACCATGCGCCTTTTGGCCTGATCTCGCCGCGTCGATGACTGGACTGACTGGCATCAGGCAGGTGCCGGATTTTTTCGATTCAGGTATTGACTGATTTGCGTCTATGTCAAGCGAAGCCGTCAAGCGCCTGGCTTGAAACCGATGGTGCGGCGCGTAGTAACCGGCGAGGCCACCGGCTGGAAGCGCCAGCGCTTCACCGCCGCCACCGCTTCGCGGTCGAACACGCGCGGTGGATTGCCGCGCACGACCCTCGCAGCGCTGACCGAACCGTCGGTGCTGACCGTGAATTCCACCAGCACTTCACCCGACTGACCGGCGCGCAGCGCTTCGGGCGGATATTTCGGCGACGGCGTGCTGATCGCACGCAGGTCGCTTGCGGTTGCTGTCGCGGTGCTCGGCTGGGCCTGCGCCGCACGCTGGGCCGCTTCACGCTGCGCTGCCTCGCGCTGCGCCGCTTCGCGCTGCGCCGTCTCGCGCTGGTCCGCTTCGCGCTGTGCGGTGGCCTGCTGGGCAGCCTGCTGTTGCGCCGCCTGCTGCGTGGCCTGCTGCTGGGCCAGCTGTTGCGCGGCCTGGCGCTGGGTGTCGTCCTGCTGCTTTTTGCGCTCTTCTTCGATCTTGGCCAAGCGCACTTTTTCCGCTTCTGCATCGACTTCGGTCTTTTGCTGGCGCTGGGCGAAGCTGTTCTGGGCATCGGCCAGCGACTGCTTGAGGCGCGGCAAAGCTGGCGCCGCCTTGTCGGTCTTTTCCATCAGCGCGTAAAGCCGCTGCGCTTCAGGAAAGTCGTCGCGGGCGATGCTTTGTTCGGTGGCGATCAGCGCATACGGCATCAGGTCGGTCAGGGCACTGGCGACGGCGGCGTCGTTCGGCTGCTTGTCGCGCAGCGCGAGGTAGTACTCCATCGCATTGTTGGCGGCGGGCGCGTACATGCGCTGTTCGACCTGCGCGGCACGGGCGGCAGTGCGCAGCTGATCCACGCTCATCGCCGCCACCTGGGCAGACACCACTTGGGTGGGCACCGGCGCGGTGGCCGCTGCAGCCGGCGTCGGCGCGGTGGCGGCATCGGGTTCGGCCTTGTCGCCACCGCAGGCGGCGATCGCCAGAACCAGCGCGGCGGAGAGTGCGGCGTAACGGAAACCGTCGCGGAGCGGACGGAGCGAAGAAGAAGCGGTGTCTTGGGCGACGGACATCACGATGGTTTCCTGCTGGCTGGAGTCGATGGTTCGCAAGCACATCTTGTGCCAGCGCCCCCCCTGGTCTCGCTCACCCGAGTCCCCCGGGTGCCGTGCGAATACGTTCCGGCAATTACTTTCCGATACAAAAACTGGAAAAAATGTGACCGAGTAAATCGTCCGGTGCAACCCGACCTGTGATTTCTCCCAGGGTATCGTGGGCGGCACGCAGCGCTTCGGCCGACAGATCCAGCATATCCCGTTCCAGCCACTGCCGCGCAGTGGCCAATTCCAGCAAGGCGCGGCGCAAAGCGTCGACTTGACGCGCGCGGGCGCTGAACGCGCCATCAAGACCGTCCGCCGAGCCGCCCGCAAGCGCAAGCAGCCGGGCGTGCAGGCGATCAAGACCCGCACCGGTGCGCGCCGAAACCCACACCTCGTCGTCGGCAGAGGTCTGCGGCGATGTCTGAGCAATCACCGGAAGCAGATCGATCTTGTTCATCACCCACAGCCGCTGCGGTACGTCGGCGATCGCCTCGGCGACTGCCGTTTGACCGGCATCGCGCTGGCGCGCATCCAGCACGATGATCGCAAGATCCGCCTGGACCAGCTCCGCGGTCGCCCGACGCATGCCCTCGCGCTCGATGGTGTCGCCGCCCGCCCGCAGGCCGGCGGTATCGACCAGGGTCAATTCGATGCCGTCCACGCGGACGGTTTCGCGCAGCAGGTCGCGGGTAGTGCCGGCGATATCGCTGACGATCGCGCGGTCGCTGCCGGCCAGCGCGTTCAGCAGCGAGCTTTTGCCGGCATTCGGCGGGCCCACGAACACCGCGTGCAGACCATCGCGCAGCTTCTGCCCGCGCGCGGCTTCGGCCAGCAGGGCGTCTAGATCGTCCGCCGTCTGCGCCAATCCGCGCCGCAGCGCATCGCCGCCCAATGTATCGAGGGGCTCGTCGGCGAAATCGATCGCCGCTTCCACGTGCACGCGCAGCCGCAGCAGGGCTTCGGCCAAGGCATCCACCCGACGCGAGAACACGCCGTCCAGCGAGCGGCGCGCCGCACGCGCCGCGCGCGCATCGCCGGCAGCGATCAGATCGGCCACCGCTTCGGCCTGCGCAAGATCGAGCTTGCCGTTGAGAAAGGCGCGTTCGCTGAATTCGCCCGCGCGCGCCATCCGCGCGCCCAACGTACAACATCGCGCCAGCAGCAGCTGCAGCACCGCGGGACTGCCGTGCGCCTGCAACTCCACCACATCTTCACCGGTGTAGCTCGCCGGCGCTTTGAAGTAGAGCGCGATGCCATCGTCCAGAGTATTGCCGTATTCGTCGCGGAACCGGGCGTAATGCGCATGGCGCGGCTTCAGGGTGGCTGCGCAGACGGTTTCCGCGATCGCGCGCGCACCTGCGCCGGAGATGCGTACGACGCCAACACCGCCGGCACCTGCGGCGGTAGCGATGGCGACGATAGTGTCGTGGTCTTGCATACGTTCAGCCTTGGCGTAACACATGCTTCGAGAATCGCAGGGATCGGAAGTCTCTGGAAGGGTTTCTGCGTCCGTGCATCGCAAGTGAGCGCGGATTCGCAAGGCTCAGCCGTCGACGACGGCCGCCATCTGGAAAATCGGCAGATACATCGCAATCAGACATAGCGGCAGCACAACGATGCCCGAGCCGATCCCGACCACCAGCGCGACGATGCCGCGCTCGTTTCCCGGCGGCGTGCGTCGCGGCGTCAATGCCCACGCTGCCACGACCAGCACGGGCAGCCCGAAAAACGCATACCGGCCTTCGACGAACAGGCGCGTCAGCAGCGGGATTTCGGCGCCGAAATTCCGCAACACGTCGTTGAACTGCGGAACGACGAGATTCACCCCCGCCGCAATCGCAAGGGCGGCAAGAAAGCCGGTAGCCAGCATCCAGCCTTCGGCAGTGTTGCGCATGTTCGTTCATCCATCCGAGTCAAAGCGGAGAATAAAGCGAATTCTGCACGAATACCGGATAGCCAGAAGCCCACAAACACGAAGCCCGCCTTGCGGCGGGCTTCGGTGCGGTCTCAGGAGATGACCCTGAAGATGCGTTCGATACGCTTCGGCCTAGGCTTTTTCTACCGTCGAAGTGGGCTTGTCCCCGTAACGCCGCATCATCCACAGCTGCTGCAGCATGCCCAGCGTACCGTTGGTGACCCAGTACAGCACCAGGCCCGCGGGGAAGAACGCAAACATCACGCCGAAGATCAGCGGCATCAACTGCATCATCCGGGCCTGTACCGGATCGACGCCGACCATCGGGTTGAGACGCTGCGTGTACCACATCACCGCCATGTTGATCAGCGGCAGGATGAAAAACGGATCGCGCGCGGTCAGGTCGTGGATCCACAGCATCCACGGGGCCTGGCGCAGTTCGACCGCTTCGATCAACACCCAGTAGAGCGCCAGGAACACCGGCATCTGGATCAGGATCGGCAGACAGCCGCCAGCCGGATTGATCTTCTCTTTTTTGTACAGCTCCATCATCGCAAGCTGGTACTTCTGCTTGTCCTCGCCGTAACGCTCCTTCAGCTGCTGCATGCGCGGCTGGAATTTGCGCATTTTCGCCATTGACTTGTACTGCGCGGCCGATAGCGGATACAGCGCGAGCTTCAGCAACAGCACCAGGAACATGATCGCCCAGCCCCAGTTGCCGGTGAAACCATGCAGCTTCGCCAACAGCCAGTGGATCGGCTGGGCCAGGAACGACAGCCTGCCGTAGTCGAGCGCGCGTTCGAAGCCCGGTGCCTGTGCGGCCAGCTGCTCCTGCAGCTTCGGGCCGATCCATAGCGTCGCCTGGGTGCTGGTCTGGGTGCCCGGTGCGACCGTGAACTCGGGACCTGTGGCGGTGATGCCGAACTGGTTGCCGGCGCTGGCCAGCGCGAAGTTGGCTTTCTGGTCGGCCTGCGGAATCCAGCCGGTAAAGAAATAATGCTGCAGCAACGCGATCCAGCCGCCGCTGGTGGTGATGTTGAGCGGGCCATCATCGACGAATTGGTCGTAAGCGCGTTTTTCGTATTTTTCAGCGGGGGTGTACCAGATCGCGCCGTTGAAGCTGAAAGATTCAGGATTGGTCATCCCGCGCTTGGGCACATGCGGGATGCGCGAAAGTTGGCGGTAGACGAAGCCGGTCCATGGTTTTGCGCTGCGGTTGACCACCTCGTCGCGCACTTTGAGCGCATATTCGCCCCGCGACAGCGTGTAGGTACGGCGGATACTGACGCCTTCGGCGCCGGTCCACAGGAAATGCGCGCTGACGGTCTTGGCCCCATCGGCGAGCTTGAGTTCGGATGCGGACTGCTCGGCCACGAACCCGCTCTGGTGGCTCGGCGCGCCCAAGGCGCTGGTCCAGCCGCTCTGGGCGATATAGAAGTTCTCGGCGGTGTCGTCGAACAGACGCACCAGCGGCGCATCCGGCGCACGGCTCTGGCGATATTTCAGAAGCTCTGCGCGGCGCACGTTGCCGCCGTCGAGGCTGAGGCGCAGCACATCGTTGCTCAGCGTCACCCGCGGCGCGGCGGCGGGCGCGGGGCCAGCTTGGGCAATGGGAGATTGACCATTCGCCGCAGGAACCGCAGCCGGCGTCAACTGGGTAGGTGCGGACGTGACCGGCAAGGCCGCACCCGGCACAGACGGAGCAGGCAAGCCATCAAGCGCCGTTACCGCCGCGGCTGCCTGCGCCCGCTCGGTCGGCGTAGGCGGTGCCTGCTGTTCTTTGCTCCAGTTCATCCACAGGATAGTCGCCAGAATCAGCCAAGCGAAAAGCAGAAAAGTGCGCAATTGATTCATGAGGCGGACGGACTCGTGGCGCCGTCGGGAACCGGCGCTTGTGCGGAAGGAGGGGAAGCGGGCGGCATTGTGCCGTTCGCGGGGGATGGGGGCAACGCGACACGGCGCAAGGCTTGGCGGCACGCATGTTCGAACGCTGCGATGAGCTCAGGTCCCGAAGCGCGCGCAGCCGGAGAGCGCGCAACCACCACATAGGCGCCTGCGGCCAAGGCAAAACGATGGCGGCGAAAATGGTCGCGAAGTACGCGTTTGATCCGGTTGCGGATCACCGCGCGGCGATCGACTTTGCGCGAAACCGCGAAACCGATGCGGGCGGCACGGTCGTCGGGCAGATAATGCAGCGCGAGCATCGGCGTAGCGGCGCGATGGCCCTTTGCGAATACAGCGTCGAACTCCGGACGCGCGCGTACCCGCGCACTGCGTGGGTATCGGGCGGTACAGTCTGCGATAGGCGGTTCGATCGTCATGAACGACGGACGTTCATGCCGGCAGCATCATGCCTTTGTATATCGTTCGGGTGGCGGTCGGCATAAAACGCCAGTCGCAGCGCCGGGACGATCAGGCAGTAAGACGCGTGCGACCTTTGGCGCGGCGGCGTGCAAGGATCTTGCGGCCGTCGGCGGTTTTCATGCGCGCACGGAAGCCGTGGTCGCGCTTGCGCTTGAGGTTGCTGGGCTGGTAAGTGCGCTTGGTGGCCATGGTCGAGCTCGATCGTTGCGTGTTGCGTCGTGGCGCGGAGACGGCGACGACGCGCCGAAGCGCAACACCGTGACCGCAAGAACCGAAGAGTATGCGGGGACGAAGGCAGGGCGGTCAAATCCCGCAGCACGGAGAACGTTCTGCCTCCACCGCGCCGCAGGCCTCGCGCAGGGCGGCACCGAGTGCGGGGGGAACGGCACGATGGTAGTCTGCCCGACTCCCTTCCGGCCTCGCGCGCCCTGCCTCCGACTCCCTTGGAGCGGCCCGGCACGCGGATCTGCCTGTTTTCCGCTTGTCTCGATGAAGTGTCTCTGCGAATTACGATGGATGCCTGGCCCCGCTGTCTTGAACGCCTCGAAGCCGAACTTCCGGTGGAAGAAGTCCAGACCTGGCTGAAGCCGCTGCAGGCCCGCCTGCGCGACGACGGCATGGTGCTGTATGCCCCGAATGCATTCGTGCGCGATGCAGTGCAGGCCCGGTATCTGAACCGCATCAGCGAGCTGTTGGGACATTACGCAGGCAATGCGATGGTGTCCCTTGAGATCGGCTCGGTCGCACGCCCTGCGCAGAGCGCACCCAGCCCGACCCAGGTGTTGGCGGCACGCGCCCCGGTAGCCGAGTTCGCAGGCAATCTCGACAACCATTACACCTTCGAGAATTTCGTCGAGGGGCGCAGTAATCAGCTGGGGCGCGCCGCCGCCTGGCAGGCGGCGCTGAAGCCCGGCGACCGTGCCCACAATCCGCTGCTGCTTTACGGGGGTACCGGCCTTGGCAAGACCCATCTGATGTTCGCGGCAGGCAACGAAATGCGCAGGCAGAACCCGGGGATGCGGGTGATGTACCTGCGCAGCGAGCAGTTCTTCAGCGCGATGATGAAAGCGCTGCAGGACAAGACCATGGACGCATTCAAGCGGTTGTTCCAGCAGGTCGATGCGCTGCTGATCGACGACATCCAGTTTTTTGCAGGCAAGGACCGCACCCAGGAAGAATTCTTCCACACATTCAATGCGCTGTTCGACGGACGCCAGCAGATCATCCTGACCTGCGACCGCTACCCGCGCGAAGTCGAGGGTCTGGAGCCGCGGCTGAAGTCGCGGCTCGCCTGGGGCCTGTCGGTAGCGATCGAGCCGCCCGATTTCGAAACCCGCGCACAGATCGTGTTGTCCAAGGCGCGCGAGCGCGGGGTGATGATTCCCGAAGACGTGGCCTTCCTGCTGGCCAAGAAAATGCGCAGCAATGTCCGCGACCTGGAGGGGGCGTTGAACACGCTGGCGGCGCGGGCCAACTTCACCGGCCGCGCAATCACACCGGAATTCGCCCAGGAGACGCTGCGCGATCTGCTGCGCGCGCAGCAGCAGGCGATCGGCATCCCCAATATCCAGAAGGCCGTGGCAGACTACTACGGCTTGCAGATCAAGGATTTGTTGTCCAAGCGCCGAACCCGCTCGCTGGCTCGCCCGCGGCAGGTGGCGATGGCGTTGGCCAAAGAACTCACCGAACACAGCCTGCCCGAAATTGGCGATGCGTTTGCAGGGCGGGACCACACCACAGTCCTGCACGCCTGTCGCCAGATCAAAACCTTGATCGAAAGCGATGGCAAACTGCATGAGGATTGGGACAAGTTGATCCGCAAGCTCAGCGAATGATCTTGGTGTCGAGAGCTAGCGGAAAATGGGCGCCACAATGCAGTCCCAAATCCTGAGAACAGACTGGTGACAAGCTGTGGACAAATAGGGTGCGTGCATTCGCACCGAAAGTTGTCCACAGACAGTCCCCATCCTGGACTGTTTGTTTTACCGGGTTTGGGAAACGCTAAAAACAGTTTAGAATCAGCAACTTGAACATGTTACCCACGGCTTTTGTCTACACCACCATCACCAGCTTTTAAGATTTATATCTTTCTTTGAAGCTTGGCTATTTGAACGTTAGGCCGGCACATCGTCTTTTTTTGGGGATCGAATCAATGCGTTTCAGTCTGCAGCGAGAAGTACTCCTGAAGCCGCTGGCTCAGGTCGTCAATGTCGTTGAGCGTCGACAGACATTGCCGGTGTTGGCGAATCTGCTGGCCCGCGTCGATGGCGATCTGCTCTCGCTCACCGGGACCGATCTCGAAGTCGAGATGGTTGCCCGTACCCGGGTTGACGATGCGGAACCCGGCGAAATCACCATTCCGGCGCGCAAGCTGTTCGAAATCGTCCGTGCCCTGCCCGACGGCAGTAAAGTGACGATCACCCAGGCCGGCGACAAGGTCACCGTAGCTGCGGGCCGCAGTCGTTTTACCCTGGCGAGCCTGCCGGCAAACGATTTTCCCGCACTGGATGAAGTCGACGCTACCGAGCGCGTCCGCGTGGGCGAAGCCAACTTGAAGGAGCTGATCGAACGTACCGCGTTCGCGATGGCCCAGCAGGATGTCCGTTATTACCTGAACGGCCTGCTTTTCGATCTGCGCGACAATGCCCTGCGCTGCGTAGCGACCGACGGCCACCGGCTGGCGTTGTGTGAGGCTGTACTCGAAGATACGGTTCAGACCAAGCGCCAGATCATCGTTCCGCGTAAAGGCGTGCTCGAGCTGCAGCGGCTGCTGGAAGGCGGCGACCGTCAGCTTGAGCTGGAAATGGGTCGCAGCCATATCCGCGTGAAGCGCGATGACGTCACATTCACCAGCAAGCTGATCGATGGGCGTTTCCCGGATTATGAAGCGGTCATCCCGATCGGCGCAGATCGGGAAGTCAAGCTCGACCGGGAAGCGTTCCGCGCTTCGCTACAGCGTGCAGCGATCCTCTCGAACGAGAAATACCGAGGCGTCCGGATTGAGGTCTCTCCTGGTCAGGTCAAGATCAACGCGCACAATCCCGAGCAGGAAGAGGCGCAGGAAGAGATCGAGGCCGAGACGCGTGTCGACAGTCTGGTGATCGGTTTCAACGTCAACTATCTGCTAGACGCCCTATCGGCACTCCGCGACGAGCACGTTGTGATTCAGCTGCGTGATTCCAACTCTTCGGCCCTGGTCCGTGAAGCCAGCAGCGAGAAATGTCGGCACGTGGTGATGCCGCTCCGTCTCTGATGCTTGAATTATCGTTCCACGTGGAACATCAGAAATACGATCACGATCGCCCGGTGTCCGCCGGGCGAATTCGTTTCTGTCCTTGTCTCGCCGATTTCGCTGCATGCGTTTGACCCGTCTGCAGGTCACCGCGGTACGGCGACTGGCTGATGTCGGCCTGCGCCCAGCTCCAGGGATCAATCTGATCACTGGCGACAACGGAGCCGGCAAGACCAGCCTGCTGGAAGGGCTGCACCTGTTGGCTTACGGCCGAAGCTTTCGCGGACGGGTCCGCGACGGCCTGATCCGCACCGGTTGCGAAGCGGTCGAAGTGTTTGCGGAATGGCACGAAGATGTCACCGGGCGCACCCGCCGTGCGGGGCTTCGCCATTCAGGCCAGCGTTGGGAAGGTCGCCTCGATGGTGAAACCGTTTCGCAGCTTGGCGAATTGTGCGCGGCCTTGGCGGTGGTCACTTTCGAACCGGGTAGCCATGCGCTGGTCACCGGCGGGGGAGAGCCGCGAAGACGACTTGTCGATTGGGGTTTGTTTCACGTGGAACATATCCATCAGGCTGACGAAAACAGGGGCGCAGACTTTCTGGTGCTCTGGCGCCGGTATGCGCGTGCGCTGAAACAGCGCAACGCCCTGCTCAAGGCGCGCGCACGGGACAGCCAGCTGGAAGCTTGGGATCATGAGCTTGCGGAGGCAGGTGAACCCCTGACCCGCCATCGACAGGCTTATCTCGACATGCTGGAACCGCTGCTGCAGACCATGGCTGCCGAACTTGCGCCGTCCTTGGGCCAGCCTCGATTGGCGTTCCAGCCCGGCTGGGCGCGCGACAGTCTTTCACTCGCGGATGCGCTGCTGGTCGCCCGCGATCGCGACCTTGCCAATGGTTTTACTTCGGTCGGCCCGCATCGCGCCGACTGGCGTATCGACTATGCCGCGCTGCCTGGACGCGAAGCACTGTCCCGCGGCCAAGCCAAATTGAGCGCCTTGGCGATCCTGCTCGCCCAGGCTGAACATCACGCCCAAGCCAGCGGCGAATGGCCGGTGATTGCGTTGGATGATCTGGCCTCGGAGTTGGACCGCAACCATCAACGTCGCGTGCTCGAAAGGCTGGTGGCATCGGGCGCCCAGGTATTCATCACCGGCACGGAGGCGCCGTCGGCCCTGTCCACGTTGTGGGCGCCCTTAGGTATGTTTCACGTGGAACACGACGGCACCCTTTCCAATAGGCATCCACATCGTTGACACTGCGTTTCGCTACGCTGGACTGGAAAGGTCTTGCGCTGCCGCCACCAGAGAATCAGAAGGAGAGAGACCGATATGGGCCAGTATTCCATCGAAGCGCGTTCGCTCAGCTTGTTGGGCGGAGTGGCATCGCATAACTTCTGGGTTTTACGCGACGACAAAGGCAGTGCGGTTGCCGAACTGCATGGTCTTGCCACCGATCGCAAAACCGGCGAATCGATACCTATCGGCACCGACTCCGAGCGCCATTCCCTGCGGGGCTGGCATTATGTCCATGACGCTCAGTACGCACGCGATTTCGGGACACGACAGACCAACGGCAGTTATATCCAGGAAGGCCAGTCGGCGGTCACGGTTATCAGCGGCAGCCGCGAAGAAATACTGGAGCGGTGGAAAGTTGCCGCCAAGACCGGCGTGGACTTGTTGAACCGCAGCGACCGCGACTATCCCAATTTTGGCGTGAGCCGACAGGCAGGCTTCGATGGCGGCTATCACTTTGTGGTGAATGATTCGACCGTCAACAGCAATTCGGCTTACCGCACCTTCGGCACGCTGATGGTCGGCGGCAGCAATGTGCCGGTGTTCAATGGCCCGCTGCAGCCGGGTGTGAACAACAATGTGCTGCCTACCAACACCATTCTTAATCTGCAGTACGACCGTCCCCAATTTCGCCAGGGAAGCGTGCCCGGTCAGGATGGCTCAGCGGTAGCGCTGGCGCCGGAGCCAACGCTGCAGGGCACTCCCCGCCACCAGCAGGCGATCCACGCACTGGGCAACAGCGAAAACATACCCGCTGGGGCGATTCCACAGGAGCGCGTCGATCGCATTGCCACCAATATGGCCATCTACAGCCAGTTTCCCGAGCTGATCAGCGACCGCAACGCACAGGGCGCGCAGCCGCTCGGCCAGATCGGCTCGGCCGTTCTCAGCAACGACCAGAGCAAGCTCTATCTTTCGGATGCGGCCGATCTGCGCACTCACATCAGCCCGAACGTGGTCGCGGTGTCGATGGACAAATTGCTGGAGGCGCCGCAGCCGCAGCTCGTGCATCGATTCCAGCAAACCGAGCAGCTTGCGCAGGCGACGACGCAAACATCCCCGCTGACGCAAGCCTCTATCGAGGAGCCGCAGAAAACGGCGATGGCGCGGAGCTGAATTGGTGAAGACAGCTCAGCGGCGTGAATGCAACAGTTTGTGATCGACCAATGAAACTCAAACCGTGAGTGCGGTCAGGCATCGACAGTGGTGATCGCGCAGCAGCGATCCTGCGGTCGGCTTGGCAGCGGCAGGCCGGAAGCGGTAGGCTCTGCGCTGGGCTACCAGGATGCCTGCATGTCCAGAGACGTTCCGCCGTTTTTCCCGCGCAGATGGCGCAGTGCCGTGGCGATCGCCATCACTGCGCTTGCGCAGATGATCTCAGGGTGCCATCCCGCCATGACCTCGCCCATCGCCCAAAGCGCTGTCGTACCAGCGGCAGACCATCCTTACACGGGCACCGTTGCCGACTGGCCGCTGCTCTTCAAACGCCATCTGTTCGGTGCCGTCTGTTTCGACACGCGCGGCTGCGAGGTGATGTACGACGGCCGGGACCACGGCACCGCAGAGGAGACGCCGGCGGCGGCAAGCATCCCGCCGGAGCGCTATCGCGCACTCATGGTGGCCCGCTATGGCGATCTGCCCAATTTTCCGGGTCCAGCCGAGTTGCGCTGGCACTCCAAAGACGGCGGCGAACATACCGCCCGGATCGATCTTGCCGAGATCTTCAAGGACGGTCTGATTCGACACACCGTCGTACGCGAAGACATCGCCGACGACGTCAGCATGGGGTTCACCCATGTGTTGATCGAGATCGACGACCGCACCGTCAACGTCTATACGCGGACCATGATTCCGACCAAACGCGAGCAGATTCCGGGCAACCGGTACAGTTTCTTCCGCGATGATCTGATCAAAGTCTCCAGTCAGACCTACTGAACCCACCGAAGACCAAGCCAAGGAGCCCCACATGGCAGACAAAACACCGCGCGACGATGGTGTGCCGACGGCTCAGGCCACGGCGGCCGATCTGCGGGCCTACGACGATGCCAGCCGTCAGCTCGGGCAGATGCAGGTGCCTGTGCTGGCGAGTCGCGACCGTCCGAACGAACGCCTGTTCGTCGCCGTGCTCGACGGTACCGGCAACGATATGAACAACCCGGAGATGGGTTCGCCCACCGGTGTTTCACGGGTGTTCCAGCAGATCCGCGATCAGCAGAACAGCGGTCAGCTGACCAATGTCGCCGCGGGTTATCTCGCCGGCCCGGGTACCGGCTCGCACTGGTTCGATGGGATGCAGGGCCATACCTTCGAAGAACGCGGCGAGACCATGTACCGCCAGTTCATCGAACAGTCGGCGCGCTGGTTGTCGGACAATCCAAATGCCGACATCCGGGTGGCCGCGATCGGTTTCAGCCGCGGCGCCGAACAGGCCGCCTATTTCACCCGCCTGGTGGATGAGCGCGGCATCCAGGACCCTGCCGGTGCGCGCTACCGCACCGACAGCGATGGCCTGGTGACCAGCGTGGAATATTCCAGGCCGCCGCTGGTCGCGCCGGGGCGTGTCGCACAGGCGGCCCTGCTGGACGATCCTGTGGCCACCGGCGACCCGCGCAACTACGACCGTCGTCTGCCGCCATCGGTGGTCTCGGCCGTGCAGATCACCGCACGCGATGAAACCCGCGATCAGTTCGTCGGCACGCCGCATCTGCCGCATGGCCTGAGCGACGGCAATCGCGCGCTGAATGTCACGGTGCCGGGCGCGCACAGCAATATCGGCGACGGTTATTTCGTCGATGGTCTGGGTATCCGCAACACCAATATGGGCATGCAGTACCTCAACGGACTGGTCGACAACGGCCGACCGCTGCTGACGCTGCGTCCCGAACCGCAGGCCCAGGATCCCAGGAATGCGATCCACGATTCCGAACAGCACCATCCCTGGATCTACACCCGGCGTGGCTTCGATCGCGACGGCGTCCGCGATGAAAACACCCAGCTGGGACCGACACGCTACGGGCAATCGCACGACGGCACGCCCGTTGTCCTGCCCGTTCCCGACCACGATCGCAGAAGGGAGCCGATGGACCAGACCCTTTCCGGACGGTTCGAGTATCGGCCTTTGCCGATGGCGCCGATTCCAGCACAGCATGCTTCCGAGCAGCATGCCCCCGAACCGCGTGCGTCCGAACAGCGTGGTCCCGAACAGCGTAAGGCGGAAGCGCCCGAGCGCCCCTCCACAGGCACTGCGGCCCTCTTCGATCAATTGGGCAACAGTGCGCTCGGCAAAGATGCCGAAGGGATGCGCGCTGCCAGCCAGCAGTTCGTCAACAGTCCCGCTGGACAGAATTGGCTGCAGGAAGGCCGGATGTTCAATCAAGAACAAGCCGTGCCGAAAATTCTGCAGATGCCTACGCCTGCCATCGAAGAACCCCAGCGTCAGCGGGGCATGGCACCTTGAATACGCCTGCGTTCCTATCGGCGCCTAAACGCGATCTGCAGCGATGAGCGAACCCTATTCGCAGGTCAGCCAAGCGTCGCTGCAGGATCTGGCGCTCAAGCTGGCCGCGGTCGCCGATATGCTGGACCAGCGCAGCCTGCTGGCGATGCAATCCGCCGCGCAGGGCGGACAGCAGCTGCAATACGCCGCGCAGGGCCTGAATCAGCAGGGCCAGCAGATGGCCGAGACCGTGGTCGCGACCATCAGCGCCAACGCCAAGCAGTCGATCGAACAGGGCGCCGCCGAGTCGATCGAGCAGCTACGCCAGCAGCTGCGCCTGGCGAGCGAGAGCGCTGCACAAAGCGCCAAACTGATCAGCGACCAGGCACAGGCGCTGCAGAACGCCCAGAAAAAGATCCTGTGGAAAGCCAGCCTCGCCCTGCTGGTGGGCAGCCTGCTCGCCGCTGGCGGCACCGCCTTTATCGCCTGGCGCAGCCTGCAGCAGTTCAAACGCGCCGATTTCGCCGAAGACGTGCTCGAAGCCACCCGCAACGGCAGGATCACACGCTGTGGAGATGCCCTGTGCGCCCGCATAGGCGAGAAGCCCGGAAAATTCGGGCCAAAAGGTGAATACCTGCTGCTTGAAGAGTGACCCGCGCCTGGCCTGTTGGCGTATCGCAATGCCTGCTCGCGAATTTCTTTCGCGATTGGAAACAGGCCAAAAGGCGTTCAGCATCCGGGCTGGGGCAAGGCGGCCCCCGCGCGCTATAATTCGGCCTCAAACCCTATAGCTAATGTGTCGTGCGCCTTTGGCGCGCGGCCGTCAGCTGTGCAGCCGCCGCTCCAGCAGCCGAAAGAAGCGAATGACCGACGACACCCAGCAGCCTGTCCCCAACAACACCTACGACTCCAGCAAGATCACCGTCCTGCGCGGCCTGGAGGCCGTGCGCAAGCGGCCGGGCATGTACATCGGCGATGTGCACGACGGCACCGGCCTGCACCACATGGTGTTCGAAGTGGTCGACAACGCGATCGACGAAGCGCTGGCCGGCCACGCAGACGATGTGTTCGTGACCATCCACGAAGACGGTTCCGTGTCGGTCTCTGACAACGGGCGCGGCATCCCGGTCGATATCCACAAGGAAGAGGGCGTATCGGCAGCCGAAGTCATCATGACCGTGCTGCACGCCGGCGGTAAGTTCGACGACAACAGCTACAAAGTCTCCGGCGGCCTGCACGGTGTCGGCGTCTCGGTGGTGAATGCGCTGTCCGAGCATCTGTGGCTGAATATCTGGCGCGATGGACATCACTATCTGCAGGAATACGCGCTGGGCGAGCCGCTGTTTCCGCTGAAACAGCTCGAAGTTTCCGCCAAACGCGGCACGCTGCTGCGGTTCAAGCCGGCGGTGCAGATCTTCACCGACGTGGAATTCCATTACGACATCCTCGCCAAGCGTCTGCGCGAGCTGTCGTTCCTCAATTCCGGCGTGAAAATCACGCTCACCGACGAACGCCTCAACGAACGTGGCGATGCGCGTCAGGACGTGTTTCAGTACGAAGGCGGCATCCGTTCGTTCGTCGAGCATCTGGCGCAGCTGAAGACACCGCTGCATGCGAACGTGATCTCGGTCAGCGGCGAAATGAACGGCATCGTGGTCGACGTGGCCCTGCAGTGGACCGACGCGTATCAGGAAACGATGTTCTGCTTCACCAACAATATTCCGCAGAAAGACGGCGGCACCCACCTGATCGGCTTTCGCGCTGCCCTGACCCGCACGTTGACCCATTACATCGAGCAGAACGGCATCGCCAAGCAGGCCAAAGTCACCCTGACCGGCGACGACATGCGCGAAGGCCTGATCGCGGTGCTGTCGGTGAAAGTGCCGGACCCCAGCTTCTCCAGCCAGACCAAGGAAAAACTGGTCAGCTCCGAAGTCAGGCCGGTGGTCGAAACCACGTTCGGCGCGCGGCTGCAGGAATTTTTGCAGGAACACCCCAACGAAGCCCGCGCCATCACCGGCAAAATCGTCGATGCCGCCCGCGCCCGCGAAGCTGCGCGCAAGGCCCGCGACCTCACCCGCCGCAAGGGCGCGCTGGATATCGCCGGCCTGCCCGGCAAGCTTGCCGACTGCCAGGAAAAAGATCCGGCGCTGTCGGAACTGTTCATCGTCGAGGGCGACTCGGCGGGCGGCTCCGCCAAGCAGGGCCGCAACCGCAAGAATCAGGCGGTGTTGCCGCTGCGCGGAAAAATTCTCAACGTGGAACGCGCGCGCTTCGACCGCATGCTCGCCAGCGCCGAGGTCGGCACGCTCATCACCGCGCTGGGCACCGGCATCGGCAGGGACGAATACAACCCCGACAAGCTGCGCTACCACCGCATCATCATCATGACCGACGCCGACGTTGACGGCTCGCATATCCGCACGCTGCTGCTGACGTTTTTCTACCGGCAGATGCCGGAGCTGATCGAGCGCGGATACATCTACATTGGCCTGCCGCCGCTGTACAAGATCAAGCAGGGCAGGAACGAGCTGTATCTGAAGGACGATGCGGCGCTGGACGCGTATCTTGCCAACAACGCGGTCGAGAACGCCGGACTGGTACCGGCCGA
>JANOXT010000436.1:0-4538 GCA_031418555.1 Lysobacterales bacterium
TCTGTTCGAAGCGCGCAAACCGAAGGATCCGGCGGTGCTCGCTGAGCGTTCGGGTATCGTCAGCTTCGGCAAGGACACCAAGGGCAAGCAGCGTCTCATCATCAAGGACACCGACGGCAGCGAACACGAAGAGCTGATTCCTAAGTATCGCCAGATCATCGTGTTCGAAGGCGAACACGTGCAGAAGGGCGAAACCGTGGTCGACGGCGAATCCAGCCCGCAGGACATCCTGCGTCTGCTCGGCGTCGAGCCGCTGGCCTCGTACCTGACCAAGGAAATCCAGGACGTCTACCGTCTGCAGGGCGTGAAGATCAACGACAAGCACATCGAGGTGATCGTCCGTCAGATGCTGCGCAAGGTCGAAATCACCGATCAGGGCGACAGCAAGTTCCTGCACGGCGAACAGGTCGAGCGTCAGCGCCTGATCGAAGAAAACGCGCGTCTGACCGGCAAGAACCAGATCTTGGCCCAGTACGACCCGGTGCTGCTCGGCATCACCAAGGCCTCGCTGGCGACCGAGTCGTTCATCTCGGCGGCTTCGTTCCAGGAAACTACCCGCGTGCTGACCGAAGCGGCCGTCCGCGGCACCCGCGATACGCTCCGCGGTTTGAAGGAAAACGTGATTGTCGGCCGGCTGATCCCGGCCGGTACTGGCCTGACCTACCACAGCCTGCGTCGCAAGAACGCCACCGGTTTGACCGATTCGGAAATGGCGGCGCTGTCTGCCGCTCCGGCGGCACCGGCAGCAGTGCCTGTAATGGTCGAGTCGACGGTCATCGCTGACGTCGCCGCGGAAGCGGCTGGCAACAGCGTTTCCGACATGATCGAAGGCGATAACGAGGCATAAGTCGAAGTTCAGCCCTGATCTTCGTCGCCGATGATCGACGGGAAGCCCGGTCTGGTGCCGGGCTTCCTTATATTGATGACCCGGAAAGCCGACTTATGTTGCTGACGCTCTGCGCGTTGTTCTTCGCTTGGCTTGCCGTACGCGAAATCTTTGGCAGCTTCCGTTCGGACCGGCCCGATCCGATTTTCATGCCCTATCTCCTGCTGGTATTGGCACTGGCTATTGTCTGCGCATGGCCGCCGCTCAGTGCTTGGCGTTTCGAGCGCTTCCTCGAAGAAAAGGCGATGCTGCTGACGGAGGGCAAACCCGCGATGGTGCATTGCAACACCCTGTTCGACACCATGCTTGACGGGCAACAGCTTGCGGCCGGTCATGCCAACCCGAGCACCGGCGAGATCGTCTTCCAGAAGCCGTGGTGCAGCCATCTGCGGGACTACCTGAACGACCCGGCAGCCGCGGACGATAGGGAAATCACCAGCCTCAACCTCTTCACCCACGAGGCCATGCATATCCGCGGGGAAATGGACGAAGCCGTCACCGAATGCCAGGCCGTGCAACGCAACTATCGCGCCGCCCGCCTGCTGGGTGTTCCCGATGCGGTGGCGAAGGGCGCGGCACTTCGCTACTACAGCCAGGTGTACGCTCAGCGACAGAGCAGCGGCGCACACGCGGCAAATTATTACTCCGGCGACTGCGCCCCAGGCAAGGCTCTAGACGAGCGCTTGCCCGACTCGACCTGGAACCCCTGAATGGCATCGGATTTGTAGTTTTCCGCCCCCGGATTGCGGTCAAACGGGACAGCGCAAGCCCGAATGGAGCAGGACGGAGAGAACCACCGCTCTCTGCGTTTGATTTCCAGTCGCCCGTGGCAATGATCCGCGAACTGTTGTACGATGCGTGCCTCTTTAGGCGGTTCTCCGCCCAGATCACGAAATGAGGCTACAGGATGTGCCTCGTATTCGGCCCAGGAGGGCGGGAAAGTCCGGTTTTCGTCCGCCGTATGCGGATGGGTTCCGGGACTGCATCAGCTCACGAGGCTGGCGCAGGCAAAAAAATACGTGTCAGCAGATCGGTTTTCCGGTCTGCTGATGTTTTTTGTCGCCGTGGTGCCCGCAAGGCGCAGCGGCTTGGCTCATAGACCAACCAGCGACCCATAACGATGGCAACGATCAACCAGCTCGTGCGTAAGCCGCGCAATCCCGAAATCTACAAAAGCACTTCGCCGGCACTGGAAAGCTGCCCGCAGCGCCGTGGCGTGTGTACCCGTGTGTACACCACCACCCCGAAGAAGCCGAACTCGGCGCTCCGCAAGGTTGCGAAGGTGCGCCTGACCAACGGCTACGAAATCATTTCGTACATCGGCGGTGAAGGCCACAATCTTCAGGAGCATTCGGTGGTGCTGATCCGCGGCGGTCGCGTCAAGGACCTGCCGGGCGTCCGCTATCACACCGTGCGCGGTGCGCTCGATGCCGCTGGCGTCGCAAAGCGTCGCCAGAGCCGTTCGAAGTACGGCGCCAAGCGTCCGAAGTCCTGATCGAGCGTTTGCAGGGTGGGCTTTGAGCCCGCCATCGCAATCTCTCCGTTGTCCGTTGAGGGTTGCAATGATCGAAGCGACTTCGATCCGCGCGCGCCGCAAACAGATATCCCGCAATGGTGGGCTTAAGCCCACCCTACAGTGACTGGTAATCGACTATGTCCCGTAAAGGTTCCACTCCCCAGCGTACCGTTCTGCCCGATCCCAAGCACGGCAGCGAGACCATCGCCCGCTTCATCAATATGGTGATGCAGAGCGGCAAGAAGTCCATCGCCGAGAAGATCGTTTACGGCGCGATGGACGTGATCAACGAAAAGAACGCCAATTCGCTAGAACTGGTCGAAAAAGCGCTCGGCAACGTTGCGCCGTCGGTCGAAGTGAAGTCGCGTCGCGTCGGTGGCGCCACCTATCAGGTGCCGGTCGAAGTGCGCACATCCCGCCGCATGGCGCTGGCGATGCGCTGGTTGATCGAATCCGCTCGCAAACGCGGTGAAAACTCGATGCCGCGCAAGCTCGCGGCCGAGCTGATCGATGCTTCGGAAAATCGCGGTGGCGCGATCAAGAAGCGCGAAGAGACCCACCGTATGGCGGAAGCGAACAAAGCGTTCGCCCACTACCGCTGGTGATCTGTCTGTAGCAGCGCGCGAATGCGCGCTGCAGGCGTCGGCAACGGCGCCAATGCGGCGCCTGTATCGCGGCACGCAGGCGCCACCCGATGCGGCTTGTTCCAAAATGGAGCACAGCGCACCGACGATCGAAATTCCGGAGGCCGCCGCAAGGCGGCGTCCGGCCATTCAGGTCCGCGTATTCGTCCAATCCGAATGCCGGGCATCAAGACGAGAGAATTACCGTGGCCCGTACCACTCCCATCGAGCGTTACCGCAATTTCGGCATCATGGCGCACATCGATGCCGGCAAGACGACCACGACCGAACGCATCCTGTTCTACACCGGCGTCAACCACAAGATCGGCGAGGTGCATGAAGGCGCCGCGACGATGGATTGGATGGAGCAGGAGCAGGAGCGCGGCATCACCATCACTTCAGCCGCCACCACGGCGTTCTGGAAGGGGATGGACAAGTCCTTCGAAGAACACCGCTTCAACATCATCGACACCCCCGGGCACGTCGACTTCACCATCGAAGTCGAACGTTCGCTGCGCGTGCTCGACGGCGCGGTGTTCGTGCTGTGCGCGGTCGGCGGCGTCCAGCCGCAGTCCGAAACCGTATGGCGCCAGGCCAACAAGTACGCGGTGCCGCGCATGGCCTTCGTCAACAAGATGGACCGCACCGGCGCCAACTTCGACAAGGTCGTTGAACAGCTGAAGTCGCGCCTAGGCGCGTACGCTGTGCCGATGCAGGTGCCGATCGGCGCTGAAGAAGGCTTTGAAGGCGTGGTCGACCTGTTGAAGATGAAAGCCATCATCTGGAACATGGAAGACAAGGGCGCCACTTTCACCTACGGCGACATCCCGGCGAATCTGCTCGACAAGGCCAAAGAGGCCCGCAATTTCATGGTCGAGGCCGCCGCCGAAGCCAATGAAGAGCTGATGAACAAGTACCTCAACGAGGCCGAACTGACCGAAGAAGAAATCATCTTCGGTATCCGTACGCGCACGTTGAAGGTGGAGATCATTCCGGTCCTGTGCGGCACCGCGTTCAAGAACAAGGGCGTGCAGGCGATGCTCGACGCCGTCGTCCAGCTGCTGCCGTCGCCGATCGACCGTCCGCCGGTGCCGGGTATCGACGAAAACGACAAGGAAGATACGCGTCAGGCCGACGACAAGGCGCCGTTCTCGGCGCTGGCGTTCAAGATCATGACCGATCCGTTCGTGGGTTCGCTCACGTTCTTCCGCGTCTATTCTGGCACGCTCAACTCCGGCGACCAGGTGTACAACCCGGTCAAGTCGAAGAAGGAGCGCATCGGCCGCATCCTGCAGATTCACGCCAACAACCGCGAAGAAATCAAGCAGGTCAATGCGGGCGATATCGCCGCAGCGGTCGGTTTGAAGGACGTGACCACCGGCGACACGCTGTGTTCGCAGGACCACATCATCACCCTCGAACGCATGATCTTCCCGGAGCCTGTCATTTCGATGGCGGAGCCGAAGACCAAGTCGGATCAGGAAAAGATGGGCGTCGCCCTCGGCCGTCTGGC
>JANOXT010000437.1:0-4876 GCA_031418555.1 Lysobacterales bacterium
TCAAGCTGCCCGACATCATGAAGGCCAAAAGCAAACCGCTGGAAACGATTCAATTCGCCGACTTGGGCGTCGAGTCCGGCGACACGCTGAAGACCACCCACTACGCCCCGCCGCCGAAGCGCAGCAAGGGCGTGATGGTCAAGGACGCGGCCGAACTGGTTGCCGCACTGAAAGCGAAAGGGTTGTTGTGATGTATGCGTAGGGTGGGCTTGATGCCCACCATCACAATTTTTTCGATGAAGGTCGCAATGATCGAAACCAGTTCGATCCACGTCCGCCGCAAACCGATCTCCCGCAATGGTGGGCATCAAGCCCACCCTACATGGACATTCCCATGAGCAAAGTTCTGATCGTTGCCGAACATCTCAACGGCAAACTCAATGCCTCCACCGCGAAGTGCATCTCGGCTGCCAAAGCGCTGAATCCAGACAGCATCGACATCGTGGTGCTGGCCGCCGATCCTGCCGCTGTCGCCGGCGAAGCCGCGCAGATCGGCGGCGTCACCAAAGTGTTGACGATCGCCAACGCAGCGAACGCCAACGCCATCGCGCAATTGCAGGCGCCGCAGATCGCCCAAGTCGCTGCCGGTTACAGCCATGTCTTCGGCCCCAGCACCACCTTCGGCAAGGACCTGATGCCCTGCGTCGCCGCGCTGCTGGGCGTGTCGCAGGTCTCCGACATCATGGCCGTCGACGGCAGCCAAACCTTCAAACGTCCGATCTACGCCGGCAATGCCATCATCACCGTTGAAGCAGACGCCAGCCGCGTCGTCGTCGCTACTGTACGCACCGCCTCATGGCCGGAAGCGGCGCACGGCGGCAACGCTGCCGTCGAAGCAGCCTCGGTTGATGTCACGCTTCCTGCGCACACCCGTTACATCGGTCTGGCCGCCGGCAAATCCGACCGCCCGGACCTGCAGAGCGCCCGTCGCGTGGTCTCTGGTGGTCGCGGCGTTGGCTCGGCGGAAAACTTCAAGATCATTTACGACCTCGCCGACAAACTCGGTGCCGGCGTCGGCGCCTCGCGCGCCGCGGTCGACGCGGGATACGTGCCGAACGAACTGCAGGTCGGCCAGACCGGCAAGATCATCGCCCCGGAGCTGTATATGGCGATCGGCATCAGCGGCGCGATCCAGCACCTCACCGGCATCAAGGACGCCGGCACAATTGTCGCCATCAACAAAGACGGCGAAGCGCCGATCTTCGAGATCGCCGACATCGGCCTGGTCGGCGATCTGTTCAAGCTGCTGCCGGAGCTGCAGGCGGCGCTGTAATCGGATCTCGCATGTCGGTCGCGCAACCAAAAAGAGCCGGGTTTCCCCGGCTCTTTCGGTTTGCGACAACAGTTGGATTGATCAGCGACCCGGCACGCGGCAGCAGGTCCGCGATGCGCGGAGATCCTCGGGGCTGGTGTCATTGTTCCGGGCAGAACAGGTGCCGGCGTGAGAGAACACGATCGGCATCAACCAGCTTGAAGTCTCGCAGTTGGTCGCAGTCTGGGTGTACCCGGCCGCGCAAGCAGGAGCCACCGCGTTCGCGGTCCCACCCGCAGCGATACCGGCAACGGTAGTGTTCGCGGTGTCCTGGCACTGCAAGGCAGTGGCGTTCGGCGGCGCGAAATAGCCAACGATGTCTGCGACGTAGTGCGACGAGGCGAAGGTGTAGAGGGTGAAGTCGAACGAGGCGATCGGGTTCGGCGTCTGCACGATCAACGCATTGTTGACAATCGCGCCGGCAGCGTAGTTGACGCTGGCGGCCACAGGCTGGGTAGTACCGAACGGGTACGCAGTGGCGTAGCCGGCAGCGGTCGGGGTGACCGCAGTCAGGTTGATCGCAACCGCAGTGGCGGCCAAGGGGTTCACCCCGCAGTTGGTCGCGCTGCCGCCTTGGCTGGTGTAGTTGGAAACGCCGAACGCAACGAAGCTTCTGGTTGCATTGGCAGCAATGGCGCCCGCTGCAGTGCTGCGGGTATCGAGGATGCGGCAGGGCGCAACCGGTGTGTAGACCAGGTCCTGATTCAGATCACCGAACTTGGCGGCGACGAGGCCTGCCTTGGACGCGGTCGCGCCTGGAGGCACTTTGGCCAGCCGATCGATCGCCTGGTTGTCGCTGAGCCGATGACCGATGCCGTTGAGCTCGGCCATGGCGCCTTCAAAGGTCTCGCGCTTGAGTGCGTTGCGGAAATTGCTGGCATCGGCACTGACGAAGTTCGGCACCATGCGCTTCGCCCATGTGCCCACCGGCACGCTGTAGACGCGCTGCACATAGGCGCCCCATTTATTCACGAACTGACGGGTCAGCTGACCGCGCTCTTTCGGCGAAGCAGTGCCCGCCGAGACCGTGGATCGGTTTTGTTGCGCACCTGCGGTGCCGGGAGGCTGAGCCGACGCATTCGCCGCAAGTGCAACGAGCGCAAGCGACAGCAAGCCGGCGGAATAACGGAATCGTGTTGACATCTTTCATCTCCGGGAGTCTAAGCGGGCCAGAAAGTTGCCCGCACTATGGTTGACGGAAAAGATCACTGGTGGGGGCCACGGCGGGTGTCGTCCGCGCCGACTCGATGCTGTCCAACGCATCAGGACGGCTAATGAGAGGGCTGCCAAACCGCAACCCCACACTGCTGCAAGCACAATTGGCACCACAGCATGTCGCCATGCCTTCATTTTTACTTGTCATGAAAGTCTGTTACCCGTGCGCTATGCACGGATTACCGCAGCGGCAGGCAAGCGAGATGCGTATGCCGGCGGTCTAGAGTTGGCGGCAGGAAGCGGGCTAGAATCGGGACGCCTTTTTGCGTCGAAGTGTGTAGATGTTCCGAAGTGTGAACCCGGTTACGTTCCGGGTGCGCGCTTCTTCTCAAGCCCCAGCGTTCAGGACACGACTGCAGGATGCGGCGCTCCCGTGCTTGGGCGTATGCTAGCCACTCACGCCCCTGAGCCGGGGCACGATGTCGAGACCAACCTCCTATGCGCAAGCTTGCACTCACTCTGACCGTGGCGCTCGTCGTCGGCGGTTGTTCGTCCGAATCGGAGATCGCGCAGGCTGGCGCGAATTCGAAGCACCCCATCTCTGTGGCCCAACCGGCCCATCATCAGGCCACTCGCACCAGCGCATTCGCCAACATGTCCGATCACGGCGCATTGCTGGCCTATGAGCGCACTCAGCAGTCGGTCCATCGCGGCGCCCAGACCTATCACGCCGTGCAGTTGAGCGAAGCGCATGCTTTGAACGCTGCCGCGCCGGGCAAATCGATCGAACTGCCGATGCCGTCCGGCGGCATGGTGCATATCGACTATGTGCGCCATGAGGAAGGTCTGGACGGCAACTGGTCCTGGATCGGCAAGACCGCGGATGGCTCGGACGCGGTGATCACCTTTGGCGAGAGCGCCGTATTCGGCCGCATCGCCCAGCGCAATACAGAAGCGCTGCGCCTGACCACGTCAGCGGGCCGTTCTTGGCTGGTGGAAAGCGATCCCAGCAAAATGCTTGACGGCAATCTTGGCCGCGACAGCGATGAGTCCGATACGCTAATTCCGCGTAGCGTAGTTTCTGCGGTCAGCGCAAAGAAGCGGACTGCAGCGTCGGCGATCGCGGCAAGCGATGAAGCGGCCTCTGCGGCCAATACCATCGATGTGGCCTTGGGTTACACCAACGGTCTTGTCACGAAGTACGGCAACGTCGCCAACGTCAATACCCGCTTGGCCAATCTGGTTGCCATCAGCAATCAGGGTTATCAGAACAGTCTCATCAACCCACGGATCCGTCTGGTGCGGACCGTGCAGGTCGGCTACACCGACAGCAACAGCAATGAATTGGCCCTTGAAGCGGTCACGGGGTACACCTGCAACACTTCGGGATGTACGGCGCAGACCGTTCCGACCGAACTGGCGCCGCTGCGGACGGCCCGCGACACTTACGGCGCCGATCTGGTCTCGCTGGTCCGCCCGTTCCAAGCGCCGCAGCATCAGGGTTGCGGCATCGCATGGTTGCTGGGCGGCGGCGGTTTTACCATCGACAACACCGATGCGCCGTTCGGCTACTCGGTCGTCAGCGACGGCACCGACGTGGACGAGGGCGATGGCCGGACCTATTTCTGCCGCGAAGAAACCCTCGCACACGAACTTGGCCACAACATGGGCCAGCAGCACAACATCGAAGATGCGGGCTCGCCGCCGGATACCGGCATGCATACCTACTCTTATGGCTATCGTGAGGCCACCACGACCGGCTTCTACACCGTCATGGCGTATCGGCTGGCCAACAGCAGCCAGTTCTCGATCAATTATTTCGGCAATCCCAGCGTCACCTATACCGATACAGGCCGTCCAACCGGTTCGGCGACCGCCGACAACGCGCGCAGCATGAACATTTCCATGCCTCTGGTAGCCCAGTTCCGCGCAACGGTGGTGCCCTTCGGCGGCAAGGCGCGCAATGATATCAACGCGGATGGCACGTCCGATCTGCTCTGGCACAACGGTGCGAACCTGAGCTACTGGCAGACCAATTCAACCGGCGCAGTGGTCGCAACCGGCGGTCAGGCAACGCCATCGAATTACATCATGATCGCGACCGGCGATTTCGACGGCAACGGCGCATCGGATGTCCTTTGGCGCTCAGGCCCCAATCTGCGGATGTGGCTGAAAAGCCCGACCGGTGGCTACACCGACAGTGCGGTCAACACCTATCCGGCCGGTTGGCGTCTGGTCGGTGCCGGCGATGTCAACAACGACGGCCGCGCCGATCTGTTCTGGCAGCTCGGCACCACGGTCAGCGTCTGGTTGATGAACGGCAGCAGCATCACCAACTACACCAACGCATCAATCCCTCTCGGCAATGCCGGCAACATGCCGCTGGCCGTCGCGGACTTCAGTTGCGAT
>JANOXT010000438.1:0-7354 GCA_031418555.1 Lysobacterales bacterium
CGCGCTGCAGACGCCGATAGAATTCGACGCGGATTTCGTGGTGCATTCCACCACCAAATACATCAACGGCCACAGCGATGTGGTCGGCGGTGCGGTGATCGCGAAAGAGGCTGAGCAACACGCGCAGCTGACGTGGTGGGCCAATGCATTGGGCATTACCGGCGCGCCGTTCGACAGCTTCCTCACCCTGCGCGGCCTGCGCACGCTGGATGCGCGGCTGCGCGTGCATCAGGACAACACCAATGCGTTGATCGAACTTCTGCAAGATCATCCAGCGGTCCGCACGCTGCATTATCCAGGTCTCGCATCGCATCCGGGCCACGCGCTGGCCGCGCGTCAGCAGCATGGTTTCGGCGCGATGCTGAGTCTTGAACTGGAAGGCGGCGAGCGCGCAGTGCGCGCATTCGTCGATGGCCTCGAATACTTCACGCTGGCCGAATCGCTGGGCGGTGTTGAAAGCCTGATCGCGCATCCAGCCACGATGACCCACGCGGCGATGACCGCCGAAGCGCGCGCGGCCGCCGGTATCGGCGATGGTCTGCTGCGGCTGTCGGTGGGCATCGAGCATGCCGACGATCTCGTTGCCGATATTGCGGCAGCGCTGGATCGCGCGCTGGATGTCGTCGATGCAAGGCAACAGGTCGCGATATGAATGCTGCGGTAGTCGCGACACGCACACCCGTCGCGTCGCGATCGGCGTCGGCCCGTGTCGCGCTGCTCGGTACCGGCACCGTGGGCAAAGCGGTGCTCGCGCGACTTGCTGCGTGGGAAGGCAGCGGGTTTGGCGATAGATTGTCGTTGCGCTACATCGCCAATTCGCGTTTCAGCTTCCAGCCCGCCTCGTTCGCCGACGCGCGCGAACGCACCACTCGGCGCGACCTGACATTGATACAGGCTGCCAGCTCGCTTGGTGACGTAACGCAGGCGCTCGGCGACTGCGGCACGCGCATCGTTATCGACGCCACCGCCAGCGAACATGTCGCAGAACAGCACGCGCAGTGGCTCGGGCAGGGCATCCACGTCGTCACTGCCTGCAAACTAGGGCAGGGCACCTCGCTTGAACGTTGGCGAGACATCCGCAATGCCTGCATGCGCGGCGGTACGCATTACGGCGACAGCGCCACCGTCGGCGCGGGCCTGCCGCTGCTGCGTTCGATCCGAGCACTGCAGACCGGCGGCGACCGCATCCACGCCATCGCCGGCGTGCTTTCCGGTTCGCTGGCGTGGCTGTTCAACCACTATGACGGCCTGCGCCCATTCTCGGGCTTCGTGCGCCAAGCGTGTGAGAACGGCTACACCGAACCCGATCCGCGCGACGACCTCAGCGGCGAAGACGCCCGCCGCAAGCTGCTGATCCTCGCGCGGGCTGCGGGCGTGGCGCTGGAGAGTCACGATGTTGATGTCGAATCGCTGGTGCCGCCAGAACTCGAAGCGCTGTGCGCGGGCTATGTCGACGCCGCGCTGTCGCTACTCGACATGCCGCTGCATGAGCGCTATGCCGCTGCTTACAAGCGAGGCGAGCGATTGTGCTTTATCGCGCGGCTGGAAAACGGCAAAACCCGCGTCAGCCTGGAATCGCTGCCCGCAGATCATCCGCTCGCCGGCGGCATCGGCACCGACAATCGCTTGGCGATCTGGAGCGATCGCTATCGCCAGCAGCCGTTGGTGATCCAAGGGCCGGGTGCGGGTGCTGAGGTCACCGCGGCAGCGCTGTTGGATGATGTGCAGGAGATCATGAACAAGTTCGGATGAATCGAAAGAACGCCCCGGCTACCCGAGGCGTTCTGGCACCGTTTCATCTGGATGGCATTACTGATTGCAATTGACCATGTATGCACTGCGATTAGCGCAATACACGTAATTCTTCGTCATTGCGGGTCCAAAACCATCCGGATAGCTGTAGACCAGCTGATTGTTGACGTAAATATAGGTGGCGCTGACAGTCGCCGAGGCCCAACGCGACCAATAGCTCTGGATCGCACCGATACTGCTGAAGGGGCCGTTCTCTGGGCAGCGGTTGATGCGGATCAGTCCCTCTGCCGCGCAGCCATAGTATTAGCCTACCGCGGCCGGACCGAAACCTTCGCGTTGAAAAACAAGCTGGTTGTCCTGATAGACACGGGCTGCGCCATAGACATCGAATTGTTGCCAAGCGGAGATCAGCTGATTGTAATTGTTGAACGAACCTTGCGGAACTTGTTGCGCTTCGCTTTTTCCCGAGAACAGCAGGCTTGCGGTCATGGCGAGCATGAGAAGAATTTTTTTCATCATCATGGATTTTCCTTATTGAGTTTAGGTGAAAACACAGGAATTTTTTAGTGGCACGATATTTTTAAATATTTGAAGGCATCGATAGAGATACATTTCGCATTGAAAATGCTCTTTATAAAATACCCGGAAATGGATGAATTTTCTGGGTATATGAGGGAAAAAAGACTGTTAAAAATCCCTTTTATTAAAAAGTCATTCGATCAAGATTTCGGGCCTGATGGTCGGATTTTCCTGCCTGCGAATGCTGTCGTTCTCCGCTTTGCGTCACGGAGGGCAGACATAACCGATGACCCCATCGTAGCCCCAGCCTGCCGCCTCGGGATCGTTCGGCGTAATGGTGTAGTAGTGCTGAAGATCGCCATCGGCACTATTGAACAGCGCATAGCGCATCAGTGCTACAGCGCCAGGTTTGGCGCTCTTAAGCACATAGCCTTCGATCCCTTCCGCGACATAGCCGTTCGCAAGTACATAGGAACCTTCAGCACTATTAGCGCTGTAGAAGTGTTCGTATTGGGGCGCACCTTTGTAATACCTGTTGAAAGCTCCGCTGCTTCCGGAGCCAGCGAAACTCGGCATCGAGAAGGGAACTCCTCTATTTTGATATCCGATACTGAGCGCGATATCCCGATTGCTTTGCGACACCGTATAAAAATTGTCGGTGTACTGAGCGAGGCGGGCACGATACATCGGCTGTTTTCCCTGCGTTGGGGTACAGGCAGAGATCGAAAGCGTTCTTGCGACTGGAGTAGCGATGTTGATGCGCGCCACTGCAGACCACAAGCCGGGCGGGATTTTGGCTGCCCCGGATGGCGCGGGGAACGTCGCCTCGAAATAGCAGTATCCATCGAAGCCGGTTTGAAGTCGATAATTCGACTGCGTCAGAGTAGCCGCGACATCGTTGTCGATACCGACAACGATAGTCCATGGGCTGATATCCGTAGCGCAACTTCCCGTCGGATTGTAGATGCTGATGTCGGACTTGTATCCCGTATACCACTGGAGTTTGAGCTGGGTTTCCGTGGGATTGACAGTCAGTACCATCAAGCCGGGGTTGAGCTGAGCCTTCGGATTGAAGGTTTGCTGCTGTCCTGCTTTGAATGATTCCTTCGAGCCTAGGCCGAATGTGTTCTCCCACACCCGTACAACATCAGTTTTTGGTCCTTGAAGCGAGTCAAGCGGGACGATAACCGCAGCGTCGGCGGCGGATACCCATAAAGCAGATGCAATCATGATCGATGTGATTTTCTGTTTCATCATTGATTCCCTAGTCAGTGTTTTATTTCAGAAATTCTGCTTCCAATGGTCGAAATTCAGCGACAGAACGCAGAGAAGTGGGATGCCGCCGATCTTGCGATCCAGCGCTATGGCAACGCACCCGGAGAGGGGTACGTGGGTGTTACTCGTAGATTGCGATGCTTATCGATCACGTCCCGACGAGGTCATCGGGTGCGCCGCATAGATCCGAAGCGCCGCTTTATCGCATGCAGCATTTCCCGGTCGGCAACCCAGGCAGTCCTCTTTTGTGCCTAACCCCATGACAGGTATGGAATTGTTGGGGTAGGTAGGTGTAGTTCGGTATGGCTTACTGCCTCAAGAGGATGCTTCTGAACTCGGTTAGAATCCATTTGTACCCGTTCCCAGCTGCCCGATATGAGCGCCCCCGCGCCCCCGATCACCCAATTGTTGGCGCAGTGGAAGAATGGGGACCGGAGCGTCGAGAATGCCCTGATCGCAGAGGTCTATCCGCTGCTGCGGTCGGTCGCCGCCAGCCAAGTGCGCCGGGTCGGCGGGCAGCTGACCCTCAGCGCGACCGAGCTGGCCCATGAGGCGTATATCCGGCTGCAGCGTCAGCAGTCGGTCGACTGGCAGAATCGCGACCAGTTCTTCGCCATCGCCGCCACCGTCGTCCGCCGGGTGCTGGTCGACTATCTGCGCGAGCGGCATGCGGATAAGCGGGCGGGTGGGAAACTGATGATCGCTTTGGACGATGTGCATGCCGCAGAGCTGTCGCAGCCTTCGGAGATCGTCGACTGGATCGCGCTGGACCAGGCGCTGACGAAATTGCAGGCGCTCGACGTCGAAGTGGCGCGCGTTGTCGAGCTGAAGCTGTTCTCGATCCTGAATGCCGACCAGATCGCAGGGGCCTGCGAATCGTCGGTTGCCACGGTCGGTCGGCAGTGGCGCTTCGCGAAAAGCTGGCTGGCGAAAGAACTCAATGCGCCTTCGATCGAAGATGCAGACTGAACGCTTCAAACGGCTGCAATCTCTATTCGATGCGGCGCTGCAGCAGGAGGCCGCCGCACGTACCGCATTCGTGAGGCGCGCCTGCGGCGACGATCTTGCGATGGCCGAAGAGATCCTGACGCTGCTGGACTATGAGGCCAAGGCGCAGGGATCCGAGACCGTCCGGCCATTCGCGCTGACGGTCGCCGCTTTCGATGCGGTCGAGACGAATGCTTTGATCGGGCAGACCATCGGCCGCTTCCGTCTGGAAGCGGAGATCGCCTCCGGCGGAATGGGGCGCGTGTTCAAGGCAAGGCGCGTCGACGGCGATGTGGATCAGACTGTGGCCCTGAAACTCGTGCGCATGGAGATGTTCAATCCCGCATTGCTCAAGCGCTTTTCGACCGAGCGCAAGATTCTGGCCTCTCTCAATCATCCCGGGATCGCCTATCTGATCGACGCGGGAACCGACGAGCGAGGCACGCCCTTCGTCGCAATGGAGTACGTGGATGGCCTGCCGCTGCAGGCATATTGCGCGCGCAATGCGCTGCCGGTACGTGCCCGGATCGAACTGTTCAGGCAAGTGCTCGCGGCGGTCGCCCACGCCCATCGCAACCTCGTGGTGCACCGCGACCTCAAGCCCAGCAATATTCTGGTGTCGTCGGATGGGCAGGTCAAACTGCTCGACTTCGGCATCGCCAAGGAGCTCGATCTTGGCCGGCAGGAGACCGCTACCGCGCATCGATTTTTCACTCCGGCGTTCGCGGCGCCTGAGCAGCTCAGCGATGGCAATATCACGGTTGCCTGCGATATCTACGGGCTCGGTGCCGTGCTGTATACGCTGTTGACAGGGGGGCCGCCGTTCGATTTTTCGGATTTGAGCCCTGGCGAAATCGAGCGCCGGATTCGCATGGTGCCACCGTCGCCGATGAGTGCTTCGGTCTTGATGCGCGGGGAAAATGCGACGCGCGCGCTGGGCGTCGAGAACCTGGCCCGATGGTGCAAAGACACCCGGGGCGATCTGGAGCAGATCGTCCAAAAAGCGCTGCGCAAGGAGCCGCAGCTGCGCTATGTCAGCGTCGACCGGTTCGATGAGGACCTGACGCGTTATCTCGATCGACGGCCCGTGCTCGCATCCGGGTCCGGATGGCTGTATCGCATGCGAAAGCTTTGTCAACGCAACCTGCTTGCAGTCTCATTCAGTATTTTATTTGTAATTGCGGGATCGGTGGCGGTCGCGCATGTGCTGCATCAGAACGCGGAGATTCGCGCCGAACGCGATCGCGCGCAGGCCGCTCTGGACATCCTGCAGAATACCTTTCGTTCGGCCGACCCCACCGGTCTGGATGGCGGCGACATGCGGGCGCGCTCGATGTTGGCAGCCGCAGCGCGCGAGGTCGATCGCTTGCAAATATCGCAGCCGGAGTTGTATCGCGATCTTGCATATCGCATCGCCGATATCCAGCTCAATATGGGTATGACCGGTGCCGGTCTGGATCTAGTTCGACGCGCCAACCGAGCCGGCACAGGCGTGACCGATGATGGCAACCTGCTGGAAATCAGGGCCCAGATCATGGCGGCCCGCTATGCCGAGGCGCGCGCGCTCATCGAAGCGGCGCGCATGCCCTTGCGAAGCCGCCCCGAGTTTATCGCCGAAGATGCGCATCTGCTGTACTTGGAAAAACGCTATCCGCCTGCGATCTCGCTACTTGAAACGCTGCTGAAGCGTCCATCGGTAGCGCCGGCGCTGCGCGATCGCATGTATTGGTATCTTGCTGAGGCCTATCGCGAGTCGGACCGTTTCGAGTCGGCGGTTGCGGTGCTGGACCTGCAGATTCGCGAGCAGGCCGCTCGCAACGGTCAAGATCATCCCTCCACGCTGGTATCCCGGCTACGACGCATCGAACCGTTGATCGCCTTAGGGCAGGCCGTTTCCGCGCAGAGCGAGCTTGTCGCCTTGAAGCCCATGTTGGATCGTCATTACGATACCGAATCCTCGATCATGGGCCTGTATCACAATCTGTTCGGGGCGGTACTCAATGCGCAGCAGAAAACAGATCAGGCATTGATCCAGTATCGGCAGGCGCTTTCGATCAACCGCAAAGCACTGGGAGCGGATCACGAAAACACCTTGCGCTCGCATTTGAACATCGCGCTGGTCGTGATCTATGGCAGTAGAGACCGTCGGGAAGCCTACCCGCATTTCGCAAGCGCCATCGCCGGTTTCGAGAAAAACATGAAGGCGACCGGATCTTTGGCCGGGTTTGCCCGTTTGCAAGCGGCCAAGGCGCATTACTGGGATCAGGATGCCGATGCCGCGCGACGCATGCTGACGCCGGCGCATGCGTTGAAGTATTTCCAGCGAATGACCCCGTCGAACCAGGCCGAGTATCTGGCGGGACTGTATTATGGTTTCGGTGGTCAGGACTGCGGTCCGACCTGGCGGAAACAGGCTGAAGGTCAGCCGGAATCGGCGCGTATGGCCCGCGTCTTGATGTGTCGATACGATCCTCATGCGCGATATCGCCCTGTCGACTGATCGAGCGGACGCCGGTGTTGCGAGTAATAGCGAAGAAGAATCCAACCGTCCCAACAAACAGGACCGTATTTCAGATGAAAATTGCAGCGCTTATCATTGTTTCGATTCTTCTTGTTGCGCTGTGCGGCGACGCCGCAGCGCAATTCTCGCAGCCTCCTCCCAACAGAACGGCACCTATCTGCAGCGAAAGGAAACAGGGCACTAAAGAGTGCAAGCTGCTACCAACACCGGCCGTGGTCAGCCTCTCGTGCCAGTACTTTGAAACAGGAGGTGGCTTCAACCTCAATGGGATGAATTGCACGGCCGTTGCCTGGAACAACA
>JANOXT010000439.1:0-1824 GCA_031418555.1 Lysobacterales bacterium
TGTTTTTCGGCGTGTTCGAGAAAGGGCAGTGATATGAACAAGGTAACGTCCTATCTCAAAAGCCTGCTGTTGCTGGAACTGTTCCAGGGCATGTGGCTGACGCTGAAATATCTGTTTCGTCCCAAATACACGCTGATGTACCCGATGGAGAAGATGCCGCAGTCGCCGCGCTTTCGCGGCCTGCACGCGCTGCGCCGCTATCCCAACGGCGAAGAGCGCTGCATCGCGTGCAAGCTGTGCGAGGCGGTGTGCCCGGCGCTGGCGATCACCATCGACTCCGAGCAGCGCGAAGACGGCACCCGCCGCACCACGCGCTACGACATCGATCTGTTCAAGTGCATCTTCTGCGGATTCTGCGAGGAATCCTGCCCGGTCGACTCGATCGTGGAAACGCATATCCACGAGTATCACTTCGAGAACCGCGGCGAAAACATCGTGAACAAGTCCCAGTTGCTGGCCATCGGCGATCGTCTCGAAAAAGAGATCGCCGAACGTCGCGCCGCCGACGCCAGTTACCGCTAAGCATGCATCGTTGAGGATTACCGTGAACGACCCCACCACCATCGCATTCATGGTTTTCGCCACGGTCGCCGTTGTTTCGGCGGGCGCGGTGATCACTGTGCGCAATCCGGTGCACGCTGCGCTCTGCCTGGTACTGACCTTTTTCACCGTCGCCTGCACCTGGATCCTGGCTGGCGCCGAATTCCTGGGCGTGGCGCTGATTCTGGTCTACGTCGGTGCGGTGATGGTGCTGTTCCTGTTCGTGGTGATGATGCTGGACGTGGATACCGAGCCGATGCGCGAGGGTTTCGTGCGCTATCTGCCGCTGGGCCTGCTGGTCGCGGTAGTGATGCTGATCGAAATGCTGACCTTGATCGGCGTCAAGGAGAAATTCGCTGCGTCTTTCGGCGAAGATCCGGCCGCTGCGGCTGGGCTCTCGAATACGGCCTGGCTCGCCAATGCGCTGTTCAAGGATTACACGCTCCCGTTCGAGGTCGCGGCGGTCATTCTGACCATTGCCGTGGTCGCGGCGGTGATGCTGACGCTGCGCCGTCGCGTTGGTGCGAAGCATCAGAATCCGGGCGAGCAGTCGCGCGTGCGTCCGCAGGACCGGATTCGCCTGATCAAGATGGACGCGGTGCGCCCGGCGTCCGTCGGCGATATCGCGGCGAGCGAAGAGGTGAAATCATGATGGAAGCACTGTCTCTGGGCCACTATCTGGCATTCGGCGCGGCGCTGTTCTGCATCAGTCTGGCCGGCATCTTCATCAACCGGAAGAACGTCATCATTCTGCTGATGTCGATCGAACTCATGCTGTTGAGCGTCAATATCAATTTCGTTGCGTTCTCGCGCCATCTCGGCGATGCCGCGGGGCAGATCTTCGTGTTCTTCATCCTGACCGTGGCCGCTGCCGAAGCCGCGATCGGTCTGGCGATCCTGGTCACCCTGTTCCGCAACCGGCGCACGATCAACGTCGCTGAAATCGACACTTTGAAAGGGTAAGCCGATGCGCTTGCGAGCCATTGGCTCGCGCATCGGCGAACGTCAGGCCATGGATGGACGGGCAGGGCGATCAGAAAACGGTAGAGTTCCGCCACGGATGGCAGCAGTAGACGCGGTATCAATCGGGTAACGGACAATTCATGGCGATTTCCAAATTCCATCTGCTGCTTGTCGTACTCGCGCCGCTGATCGGCGCGATCCTCGCCGGGCTGTTCGGCCGCCGCATCGGTCGCGCCGGTGCGCACACCGCGACCATTCTGGGCGTTGCGACCAGCTGCGCGCTGTCTTTCTATGTGCTGTGGCAGCTGGTCGGGCAGGGCG
>JANOXT010000440.1:0-2095 GCA_031418555.1 Lysobacterales bacterium
CGGCAGCCGCGCCGCCCGCAACGGCCTGCGCAAAGGCGACGTGGTGCAGGCCGGCAGCATCGGCGAGTTCGGCGACCTCGGCGGCTTTCGCGCCGGCTTCAGCGAGCGCCCGGCACAGCTGGTGCTGCGGGTGTGGCGCAACGGCCGGCAGGGCGATCTGGCGATGCAGTGATCGCGGCATTCACCTCTGCAGCATTGTGGGAGCGACGCAAGTCGCGACAGTGCGTCACGATCTGTCGCGACTTGCATCGCTCCCACAAAAGATAGAATGCCGAATGCATTTCACCATCCGCGCCATCACCATCGATCTCGACGACACCCTGTGGCCGTTCGCGCCCATCGGTGCGCGGATCGAACGGGTGCTCGACGACTGGCTGCGCATCCACAGCCCACGCACCGCCGAGCGTTTTCCGATTGTCGCGATGCGCGCGCTGCGCGAACAGGTCTTCAACGCCCATCCGCAGCTGGTGCACGATATGGGCGCACTGCGCCGGCTGACGCTTGAGAAGGCCTTCATCGAAAGCGATGCGGATCCATCGCAGGTGCAGGCATTGACCGATACCGCGTACGAGGTGTTTTACGCCGAACGCAATCGCGTGGAATGTTATCCCGATGCCATCGCCGCGCTGGCGCGGATCAGCGCAAAGCTGCCGGTGGCGGCGCTGAGCAACGGCAATGCCGACTTGGTCGCAATCGGACTGGATCATCATTTCGTGTTCCAACTGGGCGCGCGCGAACACGGTGTCGCGAAACCCGACGCCAGTATCTTTCTCGCCGCCTGCGCACGTCTCGGCTGTGCGCCGGAAGAAGTGCTGCACGTGGGCGATCACACCGAAATGGATGTGCTGGGCGCCGCGCGCGCCGGCCTGCGCACCGCATGGGTGCAGCGCGACGACGCGCATCATCCGCACTGGCCGCACGATGATCTGTTGCCGGATCTGATCGTGCCGGATATGGCCGCGCTGGCCGATCTGATCGACCGCATGCCAGCAACACCGGCATCGGCCGCGATCGCAATCACTTCAGACGGAATCCTGACATGACCGCACTGCCCGGTTTCATCGACGCCGCCGATCACGCTCTGCCGTTGCATGCGATCACCGCAAGCGGTTTCGCCGCGTGGTCCGCGCAGCAATCGGCGCCGCTGCAGGCGTGGCTCAAAGCGCAGGGCTTCACCGCCGCCGCCGGCAGCGTCGCGCTGCTGCCAGGCAGTGAGGGACTTGCCGGCGCAGTGCTGGGTATCAGCGACGCCAATGATCCATTCGCCTACGCGCACGCGCCGTATGTGCTGCCAACCGGCGACTGGCGTATCGCCGACACGCTCGACGCCGACGCGACCGCCGCGCTGCAGCTGGGCTGGGGCCTTGGCAGCTATCGCTTCACCCGCTATCGCGACGCGACGCGCGCACCGGCGCGGCTGGCGATGCAGATCGATGACGATATCGCCGCGCAGATCGCCGCCTGCTTCCGCACCCGCGACCTGATCAACACCCCGACCGAGCACATGGGTCCGGACGAACTCGAAGCGGTCGCACGCGAGATCGCGACCACCCACGGCGCCGATCTCGATGTGCTGACCGGCGATGATCTGTTCACGCATAATTTCCCGGCCATCCATGCGGTCGGCCGTGCTTCGCATCGCGCACCGCGATTGATCGTGCTGCGCTGGGGCAACGCTGCGCATCCGCAGATCGCCATCGTCGGCAAAGGCGTGTGCTTCGATACCGGCGGCCTGGACATCAAGGCCGCGGCCGGCATGCGCAACATGAAGAAAGACATGGGCGGCGCCGCGCATGCGATCGCGCTGGCCGAACTGATCATGGCGCGCAACCTGCCGGTGCGGATCACCCTGCTGGTGCCTGCGGTGGAGAATGCGATCGGCCCGAATGCCTATCGCCCCGGCGATGTCATCGCCACACGCAAGGGCATCAGCGTCGAGATCGACAACACCGACGCCGAAGGGCGCATCGTGCTGTGCGATGCATTGACCTATGCCGCCGAGCAGTCGCCGCAGCTGATTCTCGATTTCGCCACGCTGACCGGCGCTGCGCGCATTGCGCTGGGCCCGGATCTGCCGGCGCTGTTCTGCAACGAC
>JANOXT010000441.1:0-4399 GCA_031418555.1 Lysobacterales bacterium
CTGGGCGATCCGATCGAGATCGACGGGCTGAAGTCGGCGTTTCTCCCGGCGACCGACCGCACCCGGTATTGCGCCATCGGTTCGGTCAAAACCAACATCGGCCACTGCCTGACCGCGGCGGGTGTGTCCGGCTTCATCAAACTGCTGCTGGCGCTGAAACACCGCCAACTGCCGCCCAGCGCCAACTTCGAAACGCCGAACGAGCATCTCGATCTCGATGTAAGCCCGTTCTTCGTCAATACGACTACGCGCGACTGGGTCTCGCCCGAAGGCGTCGCGCGCCATGCCGCGATCAGCGGCTTCGGTTTCAGCGGCACCAACGCGCATCTGGTGCTGGCAGAATACGTACCGCAAGCAGCCCTGCCAGCTGCGGCTGCGGTCACGCCAGCGATGGCTCCCGGGGCCGGTCTGGTGGTGCCGCTGTCGGCGCGAACCGTGCAACAGCTGTTGAAAAAGGCGAGCGATCTCCGCGATTTGATCCAGTCCGCTCCCGCGCTTGATCTCGCGGCGCTGGTCTGCAGCCTGCAGCTTCACCGCGACGCGATGGACGAGCGGCTGAGCTTCGTCGCGTACGGCGTCCGCGACGTGGTCGACGCGTTGACCGCTTACATCGATCGAGCGGGCTCGAACACGCTGCTGCCGCAGGGCGTATTCGCTGCGAACGTACGCCAGGGGCGCGAGAGCGTGCGCCTGTTGAGCGAGGACGCCGACATGGCGGCGCTGGTCGTCGACAAATGCATCGCCGACGGCAATGCGTCGAAGCTGTGCGAACTTTGGGTAAAAGGGCTGAGTTTGGATTGGCGCAGGCTGCACGGCCCACGCACCCCGGCGATGATGGCGCTGCCGCCGTATCCGTTCTCCGAGGATGCGTACTGGATTGTGCCGAGCGACACCGCTTATGCGGCGATGCCGGCCCGCAGCAGCGACAAACCCCAGTACCTGCATCCGCTGCTGCAGGAACAGGTGGCCGACATTCGCGTACAGGGCTACCGGCAGACTACCGCCGAACAGGATGCGGGCGTGGAGGCCGCGCAGCAGACCGGGATGATCCATCTGCCCACCTACGCGTTCGCGCGCATGCACTGCTGGATTCCGCTGAAGGAGGACGTGCGCGTGCGCAGCGGTCCGGTCACGGGACCGGCGCCGCCGCTGCAGCCCGGCCACTTCCTGCAGAACCTGGACGCCATCGCCGGACTTTTCCTGGAACTGGAAGAGGACACCTTAAGCGCCGCGGAAGTGACGGCACGGGTCAAGCAACTGGCCTGAAACGCAAAGCGATAAACGACAAGCGACACCCGAAAAACAATCACTGAAAAGCAGCAAGCAGCAAGCAGTCAGCAGTAAGTATGAAACAGCGGTAATCAAGTCGCTGCAATGAAGCAGCGACAAGGACTTGAGAGAGCGGATGGCATGGTGGATTTCGTCGAATACGTGGTTTCGGAGCTCAAAAGCAAACGCCTTGGCAAAGCCAATGCGTTGGAGCTGATACGGCAGTTCTTCGGCCGCCCGACGGCGTCTGCGCGGTTGCATCCGCTGGCGCATCTCAATGTCTCCACCCTCACCCAGCAGCGCTATCGCACGCAGCTGACCGGCGACGAATTCTTTCTGCGCGACCATCGGGTCAGAATGCCGACAGGCAGTGCGGTGGGCGTGCTGCCCGGTGTCGCCTATCTTGAAATGGCGCGCGCGGCCATCGCCGATGCCGTGCCCGATCTGGCGGCGGCCTCGCTGATCGCGTTCGAGAACGTGCTGTGGCTTTCGCCCTTCGCGGTCGAAAGCGAACGCGCGCTTTCGATCGACATCGACGCGGACGAAGACTTCCTGGAATTCCGCGTGTTCAGCGAAACCGCAGCCGGACACCAGACCGACCACGCGTCCGGCCGCGTGCGTTTCTACGATGCGGCAGAAGATGCCGCACCCCTGGATCTGACCGGAATACGCGCTGCGATGCGCCGCGAGCACTGGGATTCCGACGCGGTCTACCGGCAATACGCGCAGATCGGGATCGAGTACGGCCCGGCACACCGCGGCATCGTCAGCCTTGACAGCGGCGACGGCCAAGTGTTGGCCGATCTCGCGCTGCCCCATGCGCTTGCGAGCGAAAACAACGCCGCCTACGTCCTGCATCCGGCGCTGATCGACAGCGCGCTGCAGGCGGCCATCGGGCTGGGCGATCTGAACGTAGTACCAACCGATCCGATGCTGCCTTTCGCGCTGGAATCGCTGTGCATCGTCGGCGACTGCGCGCAGCGGATGCATGCCTTCGTCCGCCGCGCCGATGCGTCGTCCGAAGACGCCGCCCAGATCACGCTGGACCTGGATCTTTGCGACGAACGCGGCAACCTCTGCGTGCAGATGCGCGGGTTCTGCGCACGCCGTTTCGACGCCACCAGCGCCGTCACCACCAATGCCGATGCGGCCGGTGCTGAAACGCTGGTCGCCGTGCCGCAATGGAGCGAACTGCATCCGCGCGGCGATGTAACTCACACGCCGGACTTCGCGCATCTCCGCGTGCTGCTGTGCGATCTTCACGGCGTCAATCCTGTCGCGCTGGCATCCCTGCGGTCCGCAAGCGTCGTCGAGTCGCTCGGCGCGTCTGACGCTGCGCATCCGGCATTGCGCTATGAGGCCATTGCGCTGCAGGTGTTTGAACGCCTGCAAAAAGTGCTGAAACAATACTCCGCCGAAAAGACGCTGATCCAGTGCGTAATTGCTGACAGTGCGGAAGGCCGCCTGCTGGCCGGTTTGAACGGAATGCTGAGGACGGCGGCGCTGGAGAATCCGTCGCTCACGGCCCAGCTTGTCATCGTGCAAGCGCAGGCGACGCCCGAAACGCTCGCCGCCGATCTGACCGCAGCCGCCACGCAGCCGCAGCGGTCGCAGCTGCTCTTTTCCCAACAGGGCTGGCGCGCGCTGGACTGGACGCTGCTGCCGCAGACGGCGGAGGGTCCACGCGACGGCAACGTCGACCTGCCTTACAAAGAAAACGGCGTCTATCTCATCACCGGCGGCCTCGGTGGGCTCGGCAGCCTGTTCGCGCACGAGATTCTCACCCATGCGCAGCGCGCACAGGTCGTATTGACCGGCCGTGCAGCGCCGGACGACGACATCGCTGCGCGACTCGTCGAACACGGATTCGACACACGTGCGCACTATCGTCAGCTCGATCTCGACGATGCCGCGCAGTGCAGGCATGTCGTCGAAGCGATCGGCAGCAGCATCGGCGCGATCCGCGGCGTGTTGCACTGTGCCGGCGCGCGCAACGATGACGTCATCCTGAAGAAAAACGTCCGCGATGTGGCCGCCGTGCTGGGCCCCAAAGTCCGCGGCACGTGGCATCTCGATCACGCCACCGCGGATCTGGATCTCGATTTCTTCGTGCTGTTTTCGTCCGGCGTGTCGGTGTTCGGCAATGTCGGTCAAGCCGATTACGCTGCCGCAAATGGCTTTTTGGATACCTTCGCTGCGTTCCGCCAGATGCAGGTGGCGCAGCGGCAGCGTTCCGGCAGGACGCTGTCGATCGACTGGCCGCTGTGGGAAGCAGGCGGCATGCGTCCGGAAGCCGACGGCGTGCGCTGGCTGGAGGCGCAGACCGGGATGATGCCGATGCGCAGCGCGTCGGGCATCGCGGTGTTCCGTCATGCGCTGGCGTCTTCGCACACGCGGGTGCTGACGGTCGAAGGCGAAGGCCGCAGATTGCGCCGCCTGTTCGATGCACCGCCGCCTGCAAGCGCGCGCCACCTTTCGGCGATGATGTCCGCGCCGATGTCCGCGTCCATACGAGAGACCGTCGCTGCGCCCGTGACTGCATTTGTAACGGCTCCCGTGGCCGGCGATCTGCTGGCGCAGACCCGCGACTTCCTGCGCAGGGAATTCGCGCCGCTGCTGAAGATCGCCGCCGCGCAGATCGACATCGACGAGGCGCTGGAAAACTACGGCATCAATTCGATCCTGGCGATGAGCCTCACCGCTCAGCTTGAGAAACATCTCGGCCCGCTGCCCAAGACGCTGTTCTTCGAATACCAGACCATCGCGACGCTCAGCGAACACCTTGCGCAGGCGCATCCGGTCCGTTTGCAGGCACTGCTGTCTCCGGACGTCGAGCCCGCTGCCGCGCAGACCGCAGCGCGCACGCGACCGGCTGCCCAAACCGGGCCCACGCCCGACATGCCGCGCCAGGACATCAAGCAAGCGCTGCGCGGTAAAGCAAACGCCTCATTGCTCCGCCGCACCCCGTCCGCCCGGGCGATGACCTCCGAGCCGATCGCGATCATCGGGCTGAGCGGGCGTTATCCCGAAGCGGAGACGCTGCAGGACTACTGGCGCAATCTGCGCGACGGAAAAGATTGCGTCATCGAGATTCCCGAGGCGCGTTGGCGCTGGCAGGACTATTACACCA
>JANOXT010000442.1:0-3281 GCA_031418555.1 Lysobacterales bacterium
GTCGGCAATGCGTTCGCGCAGCATCTGCTGATCCGCAACGCCACTGTGCACACCGCCGGCGCGCAGGGCACGCTGCAGAACACCGACGTGCTGGTGCGGGACGGCAACATCGCCGCGATCGGTCGTGGGCTGTCCGCGAATGGCGCGCAGGTGATCGATGCCGGCGGCAAACCGCTGACGCCGACGCTGTTCGGCGGCGTGACCGCGATCGGTCTGGATGAAGTGTCCGCCGAGGACGCCACCAACGACCAGTCGCTGGCGCTCGGTCAGGGCAAGCAGATGGTGGTGCGGCCCGAGTTCGATGTGACCCTGGCCTACAACCCGGCCTCGATCCTGATCCCGATCGCGCGCGTGGAAGGCATCGGCTTCACGCTGCTGGGCGCGGACACCGCCAACGGTGGCTCGATCATCGCCGGCCAGGGCGCGATGATGCGGTTGGACGGCAGCCTGGATCCGATCGGCGCGAAAGTGCTGTTTCTGCAGTTGGGCAGCGACGGCGCCGACCTCAGCGGCGGCAGCCGCGCCAGCCAGTGGATGCTGCTCGATCAGTTCATCGATGAAGTGCGCGGGCGAATTCCCGCCGGCGCGCCGATGGCGATGCTCACGCCCGCGGGCCGCGACACGCTGGCGCGCTATCTCAACGGCGGCGGCCGGGTCATGGTGGGCGTGCATCGCGCCGCCGACATCCGCCAGCTGCTGCGCTGGTCGCAGCGGCACGGCGTGCGCATCGCGATCCAGGGCGGCGCCGAAGCGTGGATGCTGGCGCCGCAGCTGGCCGCCGCGAAAGTACCGGTGTTCGTCGACCCGCTGGGCAATCTGCCGCGCAGCTTCGACGAGATCGGCGCCACGCTGCAGAACGCAGCGCGGCTGCGCGCAGCCGGCGTGCAGGTCGGGTTTTCGCAGGCCGACAAAGCCTCGCACAACGCCCGCAAGATCCGCCAGACCGCCGGCAACGCGGTCGCCAACGGGTTGCCTTGGGAAGACGGCCTTGCCGGTCTCACCCGCATTCCCGCCGAAGCCTTCGGCGTGGGCGACCGCATCGGCACCATCGCCATCGGCAAGCGCGCAGATCTGGTGCTGTGGACCGGCGATCCGCTGGAGGTGAGTACGGTGGCGAAACAGGTATGGTTCGACGGCCGCGCCATCCCGATGCGCAGCCGCCAGACCGAACTGCGCGACCGTTATCTGCGCGCGGCCGGCGGACTGCCGCGCGCGTATCCTGCCGCCGCCAATTGAATCGAGCGAAGACATGACGACCGATGCGGCCAATCGCTGGTACTTCGATTTCATCTCGCCATTCGCCTACCTGCAGTGGCCGAAAGTGCGGGCGCTGATGTCTGCGCATGTCATCGTTCCGGTGCCGATCCTGCTGGCGGCGGTGCTCGATACCCGCGGCCAGAAAGGTCCGGCGGAAATTCCCAGCAAGCGCGAATTCACCTACCGCCACGTGTTGTGGCAGGCGCGTCAGGCCGGCGTGCCGCTGCGGTTCCCGCCCAAGCATCCGTTCAATCCGCTGCCTGCGCTGCGTTTGTGCATTGCAGCTGGCGCATCGTCCGCGTCGATCGATGCCATCTTCGATTGGATCTGGGTGCAGGGACAGGCCGCCGATACCATGCAGGCACTGGAGCCCGTGCGCGAAGCGCTGGGGCTGCCGGCCGGCGTAGCGGACTGCGCAGAAGTCAAAGCGATGCTGCGCAGCTGCACAGAAATCGCGCTGACCATGGGCGTCTTCGGAGTGCCGACATTAGCACTTGGCAATTCGCTGTTTTGGGGGAATGATGCCCATGAGTTCGCAGTGGCGGCTCTACGGGATCCAGCGCTGTTGGAAGAGGCCGAAATGCGCCGGGTCGCGGAAATGCCGATTGGCGTGCATCGCGGCTGAACCAGGGCGGCAGCACTGATGACGATGGACAGGGCTTGCTGAGGGTTGGCACGATGTGCTGATCCAACCAGCCGGTATTTTCGCTCCCTTTCGGAAGACACCATCATGCGCATAGGTCTGGTTGTCGACGCCACTTGCGACATGCCGTCGGATGTTTTGGAAACGTACGGCATCGTCATTCTTCCCATCGGCATCAAGATCGGCGACACCGTCTTTGCCGATACCCGCGACGAAGCGTCGGCGCAGGCGTTCATCGAGTCGGACATCGGCGAGCGCGGTGCCGACGCGGAAACGAATTCTTTCACTGTCGATCAGATCCGCGATCTGTTTCTGAAGCGACTGGTCATCGACTACGACTACGTTTTCTGCCTCACGGTGATGAAAAACCGCAGCCCCATTTTCAACAATGCCACCCAGGCGAGCTTCGTCATCCTCAACGATTATAAGCCCATCCGTGTTGCCGCAGGCCACAACACGCCCTTCTCGCTGCGGGTCATCGATACCCAGAACGTGTTCGCCGCCCAGGGCGTGACCATGATCGAGGCCGCTCAGATGATCGCCGCCGGCGAGCAGCCGCCGAAGATCCGCAGCCGGATCGAACAGCTGGTGCCCAACACCCATGGCTATCTGATCGTGCGGGATCTGCACTACATGCGTGCGCGCACCCGCAAGAAAGGCGAGGCAAGCGTCAGTCTGATCAGCGCCTCGCTGGGTTCGATGCTGGATATCAAACCGATCCTGCACGGCAATCGCGGCGAGACCGGCCCGGTCGGAAAAGTCCGCGGTTTCGACAATGCCGCACGCAAACTGCTGACGCACGTGGCCGATCGCGTCCGCAGCGGATTGCTCAGCCCCAATGTCTGCATGAGCTATGGCGGGCCTCTCGAAGACATGCGCGCGTTGCCCGGCTACGGCTCGCTGCGCGATAGCTGTGTGGGCCAAGGCGTGGTTTTGCACGAAAGCACGATGAGCCTCACCGGCATGGTCAATCTGGGCAAAGGCGCGCTGATGATCGGCTTTGCCGCTGAAGGCCAGCTGTTCAAAGATTGAAACAGGGCGAATCGCCTTTATAGAACTGTCCTTTCGAGCTTTCTGAAGGTGTCCATGCGCAATCGTTATTATTTGAGTTTCCCCGACCCTTCGCGCCTGCGCGATGCAGGCACGCTCGCGTTCCGTTCGCAGGGTGCGGACGGGCTTGCCGAAGAACTGCAGACCGCGCTGCGCGAAGACGCGCTCTTCCAGCGCTGGCGCGCGACCCAGGACGATCCGGATGCGGTCGATCCCGCTCTTGGCGCGACCGATCCTGCCGCCACCGTACGCGGCGAACAGCACGATCTGAAAATCGATCTCATCGCAGTGACATCGATCCCGGGCACGATCCTCAAGCATCGCCTGCGCC
>JANOXT010000443.1:0-10119 GCA_031418555.1 Lysobacterales bacterium
AATCAGCCGAAGCGACAAATTCTGCCTTACAGCAAAGGCGTTCTCGCAAGCTTATTCGTGAATCCATCGCCAAAACGGGTGCTGGTGATCGGGCTGGGCGGCGGCATCTTGCCTATGGCATTGCGTAATCTCGATGCCACCGTGCGCATCGATACGGTAGAGCTCGACGCCGCCGTAGTCGATGTGGCTGAAAAGTATTTCGGTTTCCGTGAGGATGCGCTTTCGAAAGTGCATGTCGATGACGGTAGGGTGTATGTACGCAAACAGCGCCGCGCGGGCACGCATTACGATTTGATCGTGATCGATGCCTACGACAAGCATAGCGTTCCGGAGCATATGCTGACCCAGGAATTCATTCGCGATGTGCGTTCTCTGCTGAGCCCCGGAGGCGTTGTCGCCTCGAATACGTTTTCGCTTGGACGCCTCTCGCTGCATGAGGCGGCGACCTATCAATCCGTGTTTGGCGAAATCCGGATCGTCGATGTGAAGGGTCAAAACCGGATCATCCTCGCGGGCCGCGATGGCTTGCCTTCGATTGCGACGATGACGCGGAACGCTGCGCTGTTTGAAACAAGATTCGCAGAACTCGATGTGTCGACATCCGAACTGGTGTCGCAGCTGCGCATCCAGCCGAAAGTGGTGGGGGTACGCCCGCTGACCGATCAATATTCGCCGGCCAATCTGCTGTTCGATTATTGAGCGCCAGTGTGCGCGGCAATGACTGGGCTGGTATCGAAATCAGCGAACCGGATGCTTTCGCACTGCGATTGACCGCATCTGCCGTGTCGATGATCTGAATCGTGTTGCAGGATTGATGCGACAAAAACTCCGCGCCGGCCTTCGGTTGCGATGCGATTGCAGTGGTGGCTACAACGGTTTTGGCGTGAGCCTCAGCAGACGGCCGCTGGCGCCGTCTTCCAGCAGCCAGATCGCGCCGTCGGGGCCCTGTTCCACTTCGCGGATCCGCTGACCCATCGGGTAGCGTTCGGCTTCGCGGCCGGTGGTGCCGTTGAATTGGATGCGCACCAGCGCCTGCGAAGCGAGGCCGCCGATAAAGCCATGCCCTTTGAAATAGGGAAATAGTTCGCCGGAATAAATGATGAAGCCAGCCGGTGCGATGACCGGTGTCCACCATGCTTCGGGTGGATTGAATTCGGGGCGGGTGGGGTGGTCGGGGATCACGCTGCCGTCGTAGTTGTCGCCGTTGGAGACGATCGGCCAGCCATAGTTGTTGCCGCGTTCGATCAGGTTGAGCTCGTCGCCGCCTGCAGGGCCCATTTCGTGCGTCCAGAGCTGGCCGGCGCCATCGAAGGCAATGCCGAGCAGGTTGCGGTGGCCCAGCGACCACACCTGCGCGGCGATCCCGCCCTGGTTCACGAATGGATTGTCGGCAGGAATGCTGCCGTCGTCGTTGAGGCGAATGACTTTACCCAGATTCGTCGCCATGTCCTGCGCTGGCGTGAACTGCTGGCGTTCGCCCGAGGTGATCCACAGTTTGCCATCGGCGCCGAACGCGATGCGGTGGCTGTAGTGGCCTTGACCTCCCACCTTAGGCGATTGCCGCCACACGATCTGCGAGGTGCCAAGACTGCCACCGCCGTTGGCGTCCAGCGTCAGCGGCGCGCGCGCGACGACGGCGCCATAGGTGCTGTTGCTGCCGGCTTCGGCATAGCTGTAATACACGTAGCGGTTGCTGGCGTACTGCGGATGCAGCACCACATCGCCCATGCCGCCCTGGCCACCGTAGGCCACGGCGGGCAGGCCGGAGATGGTGCCGGTGGTTTTGGTGACGGTATTGAACAGCCGCAGCTGCCCGGGTTTCTCGGTGACCAGCAAACGGCCATCGGGCAGAAACGTCATCGCCCAAGGCTCGTTGAAAGTACCGAACGATGTGCTGATGAAGGGCGGGTTCGGCAACTGCGTACTGCGCTGGGGGCCGCCGGTAATTCTGGGTTTGGTGGCGGCCTCAGCCGTAGCGGCAGGCGGCGCGACCGTGCGGGCCGGGGCCTCACGACGCGAGGCTGCACTGCGGCTGGCCTTGGTGGATTCAAGCTGTAGGCCGTTGCCGCCCACGGTGCCGCTGCAGGATGCCAGCAGCAGGCTGGTGCAGATCAGCAGCGCGAGAGGGAGAGGTCTGACGATGGACTGGGGCATGGGGGCGTGCCTCGGGTCGGGGGATGGGCTGTTGTAGCGGATGACGGCAGCGGTTGCCGTGACCGCGTTAACACGCTGGGCTTTCGGCATCTTGCGCCCGTTGTCGCGGCGGTGCCTGAACATGGCGGCCGGGAAGGCGTCGCCCATGACTTTCGTGCGATTGAAGTGGGTGCGTCGGGCCACCATAGAAACGAATCACCCCTTAACCCCCGGAGCGTCGCGCATGAAGATCCAAGGCTTTCTCGACCAATTGCTGAAAACCGCGCAGCAGGGCGCAAGCGGCTTGGGCGACGCAGCAGGCGTGAAGAGCGGCGCCGATTTCGGCAAGGGCGCCCTGGCCGGTGGCGCCCTCAGCATGCTGTTGGGCAACCGCAAGGCGCGCAAAATGGGCGGCAAAGTCGCGGTCTACGGCGGGTTGGCCGCAGTCGGTGTGCTGGCCTACAAGGCCTACGGCGATTGGCAGAAACAGCAGGGCGGCGCCGCTGCGATCACTGCGCCGCGCACCGTGGACATGCTGCCGCCGCCGGAGGCCGAATCGCACAGTCAGGCCATCCTCAAAGCGCTGATCGCCGCGTCCAAAGCCGACGGCCACGTCGACGACCGCGAGCGCGAAGTGATCGAAGGCGAATTCAGCCGCCTCGACGCCAGCCCCGAAGTCCGCCAATGGCTGCAGGCCGAACTGCAGAAACCGCTGGACCCCGCAGAAGTGGCCCGCGCCGCCACCACCCCGGAAATGGCCTCCGAGATGTACCTCGCCAGCCTGCTCGCGGTGGACGAACAGAACTTCATGGAGCGCGCGTACCTGGACGAACTCGCCCGCCAGCTCAAACTCGACGACAGCCTGAAAACGCGTCTTGAGCAGCAGATGAAGGAAGCCGGCGACGCAGTGTGACAGCGCCTTCTGTGACAGCGCCTTCTGTGCGAGCAGCGGAAGCCGCGATGCACTTGCCTGTGTAGGAGCGCCGAAAGGCGCGACACATCTTCGCTGTCACGATAGCCGTCCCGAAAACGCAATGCCGTCCCTTCTCCCCGCGCACCGCGCGGGGAGAAGGTGGCCGAATGCCGGATGACGGTTTTCAACAGCGGGGTGGTTGGTTAAATCGCGAAGCCTTATTGCGAACAACAAAAAAGCCGAAGCATACGCTTCGGCTTTTTCTTTCATCGAGCGGACGGCTATCGAATAGGGCTTCTAAGTCATTGATACAGAAATCTGTTGCGCGAGCGCTTATCGGCAGTTGCCCCAAAGTTGCCCCCAGACAGTGCCCGCTTGTCCGTAAAGCCTTTGGGATGCGGCGGGTCCAACCCAGCGTGTTGCGTGTGCTCTATCGTTTCGCCGGCAAGTAGATGCGCGGATCCATCATGCGTTGATTGTCTTGAGGCTGGAAAAAAATCGTACATGAGAGGGGGCGCGTGTCGTGGCTCGATAGGCTCCAGACGTTGACCCTCCCCCGGTGGCTACAGGCTGGCCGCCAATCGGAGTCGGAAGGTTCTGCCCCTTACTGCGCGCGCTGTTGACCCGTGACGATACCGATGTCGTTGCCAGCCTTGCTGCGCGCGCTGCGCAGGCGATCGCCATATGCGTGCTCGAGCGAGGCGTTGAACTTGGCGCGAACTTGCTTCAACCACTCGGCCGCTTGCTCCAGTTGGAAGGCGAACTGCGCTTTTTGCTGCGGCGACATTGCTGCTAACTGCGCCACGGACAATCCGGCGATCTCAGTGAAGAATCATGGGTTGCGGTCATCATCAAAGCCTCGTGTGACGCGGTGGGAAATGAAAGGCGTCAAGGCAGGAGACCGGCAGCGACCGGATGCGCGCGATGACGCAGGCATGGTCGTAAATCGACGGCTGGAAGACAGCAGGAAAGACGGCTGGAAACCGAGATTTTTTTCCAGCCGTCAAACCATTGATCTTCGATGATTTCTTGGCAGTAACGCAGGATCGTTCACGTCACCCCCCCCCGGCTGTTCGCCGGGACGGAACATGACGTGCATCCGGGCACGCACCGCGTAAAATCGCGCCAACGGAGAAGGAGCCCACGATGGCTGCACAAGGTCAAGACCAGGACATGCCCCAGCCTGCTTTGCGCCCGAATCGAGGCGACCCGCTGCGTGATCTGTAATTGCTGCTCGACGTGCAGGCGATCAACGGATAGTCGATGCGCGTGTTCAGATCAGCGCCGCTGGGTGTGTTGCCCTTGCAGCCGAACTGCAAACCGGCCACTCCCAAGCCAAGGTCTTGGCTATGTGACCAAACCAACCGCAAACCTCGCTCACCAGCGACATCACCCTTCAGGGAACTGCCCGCCATGCGAACCCCGCCGCAGAACGAAACCGAATACTGGGACCGCGTCATCGAATTCGCCGCCGCGGCCAACGAAACAACCACCGCCGAGGACGTGCGCGCCATCATGGGCTTGAGCGATGAGGTGATGGCAGAGACCGACAAGAAGGCCATTGCGACATTCCAGAAGCGTCAACCCAATCCGAACTGGCCGGACGAAGTGATGATCGACATGGTTCGAATGTGGGAACTCGAAATCAGGACCAAGAGCTATGCCGAAGAACTTCCGGGCGGAATCAACACAGAGAGATCCCGCACATTGCACGAATCAGAACTCATGCTGATTGGAGCCACGACGCACGACCGCAGGGGCGATCTGACTGCTATGGAGCGCGTCTACCGCCTGTATCGTGCGCTGTACAAAGCCTACATCGCGGCCAGAAAGGAGCAGGGCAATGTCTGATAACGGCAACCCGCACAAGCTGGACCCAGCCGAGAACGAGCGCGTCTTCAGGGAGAGAATTCTTCCGAATATATTGAAAAACAATTCCGCGCTTCTCCCCAGTGACACCCCTACCATGCTCGCGGTCGGCGGCCAACCCGGCGCTGGCAAGTCCAATGCGATCAAAGGCATCGAAGCCGAATTCGCCGACCGCGGCGGCCTGCTGGTGGTCGATCTCGATGCGCTGCGCGAGAACCATCCCAAGCACAACAAACTTATGCGCGCCGACGACAAGGCCGCAGCGCAGTACACCTACGACGACGCGCGCATCTAGGCGCAGAAGCTCGAAGACTACGCCAAGGCCAACCGCCACAATGTGCTGGTAGAGAGCCTGATGACCTCGCCCGATAGTGTGGGCGGCTGGCTGCAAGACTACCGCGCGGCTGGCTACCACACCGAAGCGCATGTGGTGGCGGTGAACAAGCGATCCAGCCTCCAGAGCATCGTGCAACGTTATGAGGGGCAGAAACTCAAGTCCGAAGACAACGTCGGTCGCACCGTTCCGCGTCAAGTACACGATCTGGCCTACGACCGCGTTCGCGATACTTTCGACAGGATCGAAACCGACAAGCTATTATGCGAACGCACACTTAATCTAGTTATGGAAGATACATCCACTTCATTTCAGAGACGGGAACCATGACGACGCAAGAACCCATCAGCCCTGAGTTGCAAATCAAGATCGATGCGCTAACTGATGAGAAATTGAAAAAGGACATAATTTTTCTACTTAGTGGGCCCGGAATGCGAACTGCCACAAACGAGCAGATTTTCAATAACAGAGTCGCCAGCTATGAGAAATCCAAAGCGCAACAAGCTCTTTGGCGAAAATGGAGTGATGAAGAAGTGTTCGCGTTTGTCGAATACTTCAAACAAGAATTGCCCGATGACTATATCGAGTACCTGAGACAGGAAGCCTTGAATAGCGAAATCGACGCTGATCTTTCATGGAAAGTTGAGCAACTCTCGGAAAAATGGATATCTGGCCTTGCCTCGATTGACTACATTTTATTGCTTGGGAAAGTTCGCGATCATCTGCAAGCGCAGCTACGCACAGACCAGAAGGAGCGACCATGAGCAATGGATACTTTCTCGCCGACACCAACAGCCTCGTCTATGCTTATCGAGCGGGTGGCACTGAGCTTCTGGACGAACACATCAACGAATCCTTTGAAAGAACGCCACTATGAACACTGAAAATCTCATCAGCCCCGAACTCCAAGCCAAGATTGATGCATTGCCAGACGAGAATCTGCGGGCTAACATTTTGCGCGTCCTTAGTGGCCCAGGGAAGCGAACGCTAAGCCGAGAAAAGATATTCGAGAACATGGTTCAAAATCACGCTGAAGTCATGGCGGAGCGTGCGAAATGGCGTAAGTGGCGCGATGACGAAGTGCTGGATTTTGTTGAGTATTTCAAACAAGAAATGCCCGAGGATTTCGCCGAATTCCTAAGGCAGGAACACGAAAACAACGAAATAGATGACGATTTGTGGTGGAGAGTTGGCCGTCTCGCGGACCGTTGGATTCCTGGCCTGACGTATGCCGACAATGGCAACATGCTTGGGAAAGTCCGCGATCACTTTCGTTCTTTTCTGAAGTAAGGCCGGGGATATTGCCATGAGCAACGGATATTTCCTCGCTGATACCAACAGCCTTGTTTATGCTTACCATGCGGGCGGCCCTGATCTGCTAGATCAGCACATAAAGCTGGCGACTGAAGGCGACCGCCAGTTCGCCATCACAGAAACAGTTCGCCAAGAAGTCAAAAAAGGTCCGCTAGGAGAAGAGCTTCTTCGTTACCTCGCCGACAGAGACGTACTTGTCATATCTGCGCCTCAAACGGAGTATCAAATTGCAACCGGAATGCTCTCGCCAAAGAGCGCCGGCGAGGTCTCCATGTTGGAAGTCGCCACCAAGGAAAGTGAAGCCGGCCGCGTCACGCGCATCTGGGCGGACGACAAATATTTCGATTCCGATCAGATCATGGGTAGGCACCCCGACGCCCATCGCACGATGAGCAAGGAATTGCTGGACGAAGCCTACGAGCAGAAATTCATCACGGCCACCGACCATCAGCGATACAGCGCAGGCTACGACGCTCAACCCGTCTTTCAGGACAGCGCGCGTCTGCGCGCGTCTCGATACAACTTTTCTGTCCCTGACCCCCAGGTGCCTGCTCTAGCAAAAGTGGCCATCGGCGCTGGTGTACTGGCCACCGCATACGATGCAGGTGTTTCGGGGCGGGACGCGTGGGAATTGCATCAGCAGGGAAACGCGATTGGTGCCGAATCCAAAATCATGCAGTTCGGTGCGCGCAACGCTGGTGCATGGGGTGGCGCGCTGGTTGGCGCGAAGGCGGGCACGCTGGCAGGCATCGAGTCGGGCCCGGGCATGTTGGTCACGGGCATCGTCGGTGCCGGCATCGGTGCCTGGGGCGCGGAGCGCGTGGTCGATTGGATCGAACAGAACAAGATCAACACGCAGACGGATCGGAACGGCGTTCAGTGGCGCTTCGATCCAGAAAACTCCGAGAAGGGCTGGCAGCGTGAAGTGGTGGATGCCTTCGCCGAACGTGGCTTGTCGTTGAAGCACACGGAAACCGCCCCACCCGACATCGCCGATGAATTGAATTTCAAAGCCAGCACGATGGCCGTAGAGCTGCGGTTGTCCTCTCCGGACATCGCCATCAATCCTTTTGAGATTGCCGGTGACGCAACCGACACCCGCAGTCTCCGCGAAAGCCCGTGGATCCGCGACGCTGGGACAAAAGAGTGGCACCGAGAAGTTGCGGATGGAATGATCGACCGCACGATGCACACGTATACCGATAAGGCCATCGGCGATAAGGCCGCTGAACTCGACGCTTACGCGCAGAGCGTCATCGTCTACAACGCCGCCCGGTCGCCCCCGGCGGTCGCGGCGCACTTTGAGGGCGTCTATCGCGACAATGGCTGGGAGCGGCATGGCGACGGTCAGCTTCCGCCTGCGGTGCGTCATGCCCGTCAGGATATGGAGACTTTGGTGGCATCCGATGGCGACCGTTACCGTCGTCAGCAGAATGGGGAATGGGCCAGCAACGGCCTGATCTACGGTTCGACTGCTCAGGGGAATCTGCGAGACGAACTCAACGCGACGCACAGTGTCCTGCAAGCGCGATTGATGCCTTCGCCACCGTCGCGGTCGGTGCAGGAGCCTGTCATAGGGATGGAACCACGCGCGTTTGATCCAGCGTCGGAGCAACAGCGCGACGCCCGTGAACAGGCACAACGCGAGGCGAACCGGCACGGCATGTCGCAAGACGAGGTACAGCAGGCCGTGCAGGGCGCAACTGCCACCATCGCCATGCGCGGCTCGTCTTCGGCAAACGCGGCTGATGGGGACGTGACTCTGCGTCAGGACGAAGCGCCCCCTGCACGGCAGACGCAGCCATTACCGCAAGCTGAGACGTTACCGCCACCGCCAATGCGCGATACCCGCGAAGAGGACTCGCCGCGCGAACGCGAATCTGCGCAACGCGCGCGGACGGATGCGCCAGCGCCGCTGCCACCGGACTTCGCTCCCAGCCAACAAGGCCCGCGTGATCTTCGCGATCCGCAGCACGAGGGAAATGACGCATTGCGCGAGATGCAGCATCGGGCCAAGGTGTTCGAAACGCAGCAGCATATCCCGCACGGCCCGCACACCGAGCGCTTGGGTGCGTCGATGCTGCAGTTTGCGGTGGAGAACGGACTTCACTACAGCGATGTGCGCCTCGCAAAGCATCAGGACACCGGTCAGATTCAACTCGAGCATGCGCGGTATGGCCCCCCGACGCAGCGCTTCCCTGCCGACATGGCGGTCATGTCGTCGCAGTCGATCGAAACGACATCGCAGCGCATCAATGCAACCGTCTCCCCACACAACGCCTCACCCGCTCCGGCGCTCGAACGCACGCGCCAGCAAGCGCAAGGGCTGAGCGAATATGCGTTCGACGACAAAGTGTTGTTCGCGCGCATCCGCGGCGGCACGCCGGGGCATATTTCCGACGACCACGTGGCCCTGGCGACACGGGAGGCGAAGGAGAACGGCATCAGTGCGAACACCATCGCTCACCTATCAATGGTGGGCGATCAGATCCGAATGGTGAGATCGGGGCCGGATGATAAAACCGTGCTTGTCGATGTGAGCCAACCGGCACCGTCGCTGCGGGCCTCCGTCGACGCAGTGAACACGCTCAACCAGCAGCAGGCGCAAGCCCTGGCACAGGCGCAGAACAACCCGACGCAGCATGACCCGGGACCGAAGGGTCCGAGGTTGTGATACTCCATCACGACGTTCGCAGGAGACACGATGGACGACTGTTCTGACGATGACATGGCGGCGCTTGCGTCGGCGACACGCCCGCGCCCTGCGCTGCCCATCGGGCAGGCGCTGCCGGCGCATGGTGAAGACTGGACACTCGAGCGTCTGCGCGGCCAGCCGTTGCCCGACGCGGTGGCCACGGTCTATGTCCTGGCGTTCGCACGGCGGCATACGTTCTACGTCGATGTGGCGAAGGATTTCATGGACGCGATTGCCGTCAAGTACAGAATTGATCGCGCGCAGCACCGGCAGTTCGGAAAGCGCGGCATCACACCGTTGTACTGCGTCTACGTCGAATGCCATGCAAGTGAGGAGACCGCGCACCAACGCTGCGCCGAGTTCAAGGCTCTACCGCATGCGTGGCAACGCCGCATCGTCGATCGATTCAACCCGGCGTGGTTCAGCATGGCGAACGAGCTGATCGCTTTTCCCTGCAGCCGAGATGGCATCGGGGAAGAAGGCGTGGTCATGCTCCCCGAATTCGAGCAAGCCGCAACACCAAGCCCCGGACGGTGGTGGATCCCGCCGCTGTGCGCCCAGGATCGCGCGAACGCGATCTGGTTACGCCCGATCCGGCCATTGGAGCCAGTACCGCCCCTGCCGATCTGAACGCACCAGCGCGTGATAGGCGCGGTTGGCTTCCGGGTATTTCCGCTTCGGGAAAGGCTTGAGCGGCCATCGCCATCGCGCCCGCTGGGCCGTCGCCGGCGTCGAAGCACCACTGCCGCTGTTCGACGGTATCCCGCAAACGGTCGAACCCAACATCGCGATCCCACTGCCCACGCCAGGCGAGGACGTTGTCGCCGACTACGCCTCGATCGGCCTCACCCTCGGCCGACC
>JANOXT010000444.1:0-1811 GCA_031418555.1 Lysobacterales bacterium
TCGCTATCTCGAAACCGCCTACAACGACGGCAAGCGTCACGTGCTGCATTACGTCACCTCGCGCGAGGTCTACAACATCATCAAGGCCGCCGAAGCCGGCGAGCAGGGCGACCCGGGCCAGTACCGCGATTATCTGCTGCCGGCGCCGCGGTCTTCATGGGTGGGTGGGCGTCAGGCGCGCAGCGCGTGAGCGGTGCCGACAGCGCGCGCGTGAGTGTGGTCATGCCCGCCTATAACGCCGCGGCAACGCTGCAGGCGTCGATGGATTCGGTATTCGCGCAGACCCACGCGGATATCGAACTGCTGGTGATCGACGATTGCTCCAGCGACGCCACTTGGGCATTGATCCAAGACGCCGCCGCGCGCGAGCCCTGCGTTGTGCCGATCAAGATGCATCAGAACGGCGGTGTGGCGGCTGCGCGCAACGCGGGTATCGAAGCCGCAACCGGTACGCATATCGCCTTCCTCGACAGCGACGACCGCTGGCTGCCCGACAAACTCACGCTGCAGCTCGCGCACATGCAGCAGACCGGCACACAGATCAGCTACACCGGTTATCGCCGCTTCGACGACAGCGGCCGTGAGCTGTCCACTGTGCGCCCACCCGCCGAAGTCGGCTATGCCGATATGCTCAAAAGCAACCGTATCGGCAACCTCACCGGTCTCTACGACCGCAGCCTCGGCGACGCGCGCTTCCAGCGAATCGGCCATGAGGACTACGTGTTCTGGCTGCAGCTGGTACGTCGCGCCGGCATCGCCCGCCGCGTGCCGACCATAGAACCACTGGCCGAATATCTGGTCCGCAGCAGCTCGCTGTCCGCCGACAAACGCAAGGCCGCGCAATGGCAGTGGAATATCTATCGCAACGTTGAAGGTATCGGCCCGGTTCGCGCTGCGTGGTATTTCGCGCACTATGCGGCGATTGCGATGATGAAAAGACGGCGGTAGGCCGGTTTGGCCGGCCATTCGGCTGTTGAAAACCAGACCGTTGTTTTGTCGGGACGCTCTACCGAAGCGCTCTACCGAGCGCGCTTTGGTTGGCTTGGCCATCCGCCATCCACCAGCGCGATGTAATCTTTCGCGCACACTGCATAGCGACCGCCATCCACATATGCAGGCGCATAACCACCAGTGAATGCGGAGAATGCCGGCAGCACGGTAATCCCTTCGCGCAGCCAGAATGCGGGCATGCGTCGCGGCAGACCGGGCAGTTTCACGACGGGATGCAGATGGCCGGCGATCACGTGCAGCGACGGATGCGCATGCGGTTCGTGACAGAGCAAAAACGGGGTGTCGTTTTCGGCGTGGCCCAGCGCTTCGATGTCCAACGCGGCGGCATCGCGGAAACGGTCGTGATTGCCGCGCAGCGCGACGAATCGGATAGCGGTGTGTTCCGCGCGCCACTGGTTCCAGATGTCGCGCCAGCGCGCGTGATGCGTGGCGCCGTGCAGCAGGTCGCCGAGCACCCAGACTTCGCGCGCGCCGCTGGTTTCGATCAAGCGTGACAGTCGCGCGAGATCGTGCGCGGTGCCGCCGCTGGGCAGTGCGATGCCGGCTGCGCGAAATACGTCGCCTTTGCCCAGATGCAGATCGGCGATGAGCAGGCGTTTGCGCGCCGGCCAGTACAGGGCGCGACCGGCGAACAATTGCATCGGCTCGCCGGCGATGCTCAGTGCCAGGCGATCAGCCATGTTTTTTCTCCAGCTGCGTTGCCGCGCGCTGGATGCGGGTCTTCCAGTCTTCGGTGCTGAGCTGTCCGCGCAGCGCTTCGGCCCACAGCGGAAACGACAGCGGCGTGAATGAAGGCGGAC
>JANOXT010000445.1:0-6417 GCA_031418555.1 Lysobacterales bacterium
TCCATGACCGGAGTGTTCCGGCAAATCCACATTGGAGAGTTACTGAATGAAGTTGCGTCTGCTCGCCGCCGCCACGCTTGCGGCTCTGGCTTTGACCGCAGGTACGGCCTCGGCCCAGGACACCACGTCCGAGAAAGGCAAAGTCAGTTATGCCCTCGGCTATCGCGCCGGCCTCGATATCGCCCGTGTGCTCGGCAGCGGCGAACAGCTCGATATGGCCACCGTGATGAAGGCGTTTCAGGACGCTACAAGCCGCAAAGACCCCGCCGTGGCGCCGGAACAGTTGGGCGCGGCAATGCAGGGCCTTCAGGGCCGTATGGTCGCCAAGGGCAAAGCGGAAATGGAAAAGCGCGCCGCCGAAAACAAGACCAAAGGCGACGCTTTCCTCGCGGCGAACAAAGGCAAATCCGGTGTGAAGGTGCTCGCCAGCGGCGTGCAGTATCGCGTGATCGAGTCGGGCAACGGCGCCAAGCCGACCCAGGCCAATCAGGTCACCGTCGAATTCAAGAGCACGCTGCCCGACGGCACGGTGGTCGCTGATACCAGCGTCGCCAGCGAAGGCCAGCCGGCAGGCCCGGTGACCGTGCGTCTGAGCGAGATTCCACTGCCGGGCCTGCGCGAAGCGCTGCAGATGATGCCCACCGGTGCGCGTTGGGAAGTGGTTCTGCCCGGTAGCGCAGCCCACGGCACCACCGTCGATCGCGCTGGTGAAATGGCCAATCAGGTGGTGATGTTCAACATCAAGCTGGTCACTGTCGGTCCGGTCGTCCCGGCCCCGGCGCAGCCGGCCGCTCCGCCGCGCAACTGATCCCGTCGGCGCGCGCTGCCTGGATTCATATGCGCGGCATGTTTGTTCCGATGTTCCACCCTCACGCCGGCGCACTGCCGGCGTGATGCTTTCAGTCCCTTCCACATCATGACCACTGTCCGCCCCGTTCTCACCCCCTGCATCGGCGTTTGTACGCTTGATCCCGCCGGCTATTGCGATGGCTGCTTCCGCAACGGCGATGAGATCGCCGATTGGCTGTCGATGGGTCAGGCGCAGCGGCTGCACATGATGGATGTGGTGTTGCCTGCGCGGGAAGCGCATCTGGCCGACGGTAAACCGCTCCAAGACAGATTCGCATGACTGTGGTGCTCGCCGCAGTCTCCCAAGCGCTGCATCCACTCGCGGCCATGCCGCTTGCCGCGCCTTGGAACCATGAGGAATTGGCCGACTTGCTCGGCGATGCGCCTGCCGTCGAGGCCGCGGTGCTGGTCGGCCTTGTGCCGAGACCGGCTGGTCTGCAAGTGCTGTTGACCCGACGCACCGACAGCCTGCGGCATCATGCGGGCCAAGTGAGTTTTCCCGGGGGCAGGGTCGAAGCCGGCGACCGCGATGTGGTTGCTGCGGCGCTGCGCGAGGCGCATGAGGAAATCGGTCTTGGTCATGCGTTTGCGACGCCGCTGGGCTTCCTCGACCCGCTGATCACCATCACCGGTTTCCGGGTGCTGCCGGTAGTCGCGCGGATCGCCCCCGAGTTCGTGGCCGATCCCGATCCCGGCGAAGTTGCGGAAGTGTTCGAGGTCGGCTTCGATTTTCTGATGCTTCCGGATAATCTGGAGCAGGTCGTTATCGACTATCGGGGACGGGCGCGTCACGTGCTGCAGTTCCGACAGCCTCCGCAGGCTCCGCATCAGCGGATCTGGGGGGTGACCGCCTCCATTCTGTTCAATCTCCGCGAACGAATGGCGCGGGCGGTGATGGTATGAGCATGCAGATGACGGCTGGCATGCCACGCTGGTCCACGCTGGTCGATGCGGAATCGCTGGTTGATCGACTGGGCGCGGATGATCTGCACATCTTCGACTGCCGCTTCGCGCTCAACGACACGGCTGCCGGCGAAACCGCCTGGCGCGAGGCCCATGTGCCGGGTGCGCACTATGCAAATCTCGATCGCGATTTGTCCGGGCCGCATCGTGTAGGGGCTGGACGGCATCCGTGGCCAGATGCCGATGCGTTTGGCGCTTGGCTCGGCCGCTGCGGTGTGTCGCCCGACGCGCAAGTGGTCGCTTACGATGCGGGCGATGGCGCATATGCAGCCCGCCTGTGGTGGCTGATGAAGGTATTTGGCCATCGCGATGTCGCTGTGCTCGACGGCGGTTTGGCGCGCTGGTCCGCGCTTGGCATGCCCGTCGATCAAGCCATGCCTGCACCGGCGCCGACCCAGTATCGGGGCATGTTCGACAACGATCGTCTGCTTGATGCTGCCGCGATTCCGGAACGTCTTGCCGCCGGCGAGCTGCTGGTCGATGCGCGCGCCGCGGAACGCTACCGGGGCGAGATCGAACCCATCGACCGCGTCGCCGGTCATGTGCAGGGTGCGGTCAACAGGCCTTATGCCTTGAATCTGCGCGACGGTCGCTTCAAATCAAAAGACCAGCTTTCGGCAGAATTCGCAGCCCTGCTGGGCGGGCGAAATCCGCAGCAGGTCATCGCGATGTGCGGCTCGGGCGTCACCGCCTGTCATCATCTTCTGGCGATGGCGCATGCGGGCCTTGACGGCGCGCGGCTGTTCACCGGTTCGTGGAGCGGATGGATCGAAGATCCAGCGCGTCCGGTCGCGTCCGGTTATTGAATCAGAGGAAGGATGCAGATCAACATGCAGCGCGATGACAGCCTTCTCGACAGCATGCCCGTCGCGCTGATGCCGGTCGAGATCTGGCACAACCCGGCCTGCGCCACGTCACGCAATACTTTGGCATTGATCCGTCATGCGGGCATCGAGCCGCGGGTGACCGAGTATTTGAAGACCCCGCCGTCGACGCAGACGCTCATCGACACCATTGCCGCAGCAGGTCTGAACACACGCGATGCGATCCGCGAGAAAGGCACGCCATACCTCGAACTCGGTCTCGACAACCCGTCGCTGCCGGACGACGCGCTGCTGACTGCGATGCTTGCGCATCCGATCCTGATCAACCGTCCTTTCGTGATCACCCCGATCGGCGTGCGCCTGTGCCGACCCTCGGAAATCGTGCTCGACATTCTGCCGCCCTGCGACAGACCGTTCACCAAAGAGGACGGAGAAACGGTGATCGACGCGAACGGATTCCGGGTGCGCTGACGTCGCAGACGCCACGATTTTATTTCTTCAGCTTCGCCACCAGTGCATTCAGCGCCTGCTGCGTTTCCGGCTCCCACCACCGTTCGACGAAGCGCTCCAGATCGATGGCATCCGGCGACAGCGCGTCGACCACTGCGGCACGGGCGATCGCGCGCGTCTGCAGCATCGGCGCCTGCGGCAGCGTGAGCAGCGCCTGCAGCCATGCAACGGCGCGCGGCACAACGTGATCGACCTCGACCAGTTCATCCACCAGACCGATCTCCAGCGCGCGCTCGGCAGTCAGCATCTCGCCGGCGATCAGCAGGCGCTCGGCGCGGTATTCGCCGACCACACGCCGCATCAACCGCTGGATGCCTTCGGGCACCACCAGCCCGACCTGGGTTTCGTTGAGTCCGATCGCGAACGGTCGCGCCGGATCAATGCTGCGCGCCATCACCCGGTAATCGCAGCACAGCGCCAGCACGCAGCCGCCGGCCGGCGAATGGCCGGTGAGCGCTGCAACCACCGGCACGCGCGATGCCGCGAGCAGCCGCGCAACCCCGAAAAACGCCTGCCAGCATTCCAGCACCGCGCGGCGGTCGTCGCCCATCGACAGCAGATACGGCACATCGAGGCCCGCAGAAAAGATCTTAGGACTGCCGGCGAGGACCACGCCCAGCACGCCATCGCTGTAGGCGCCCTCCAGCGCCGAGATCAGTGCCCGGCACAGGTCGGGGTCGAGTGCGTTGACCGGCGGGCGCGCCAACCGGATGCAGCGGATCGTCCCGAAGTCCTCGGTCTGGATCAACGCGCCCTGAGGCATGGGTATCTTGGGCATGGGCGTCTGGGTCATTGCAGCCTTCGCATCCGGAGTTTCAACAGGGAGGGATTATCATAGGTGCATGAACGCATTTGCCAACCGCCTCGTCGCCGCTGTCGTTTTAACCGCCGCATTCGCAGCCCCGGTCTCCGCGCGCGACTGTCGCCCCCAGGTGCGCGAGGGTTGGGTGCGGATGCCGCCCAACGGCCTGTCGATGAAGACGATGCCGATGATGGCCGCGTTTGGCCGCATCGTGAACCACTGCTCCACGCCGGCGACCCTGGTCTCGATGCGCAGCCCTTCGTTCGGCAGCGTCGAGCTGCATGAAACCCGGATCGTCGACGGCGTCAGCCGGATGCGCGCTGTGCCAGAACTGCGGCTTCCGCCGGACGGCAGCGCGGTACTCAAGCCCGGCGGGATGCATCTGATGCTGATGCGCCCCGCCGCGACCTTGAAGCCGGGCAGCAAGGTCGTGATCGAATTCGAACTGGCGGGAGGCGGCAAGCTGCTCGGCGAGTTCGAACTGCGCAAGCCGGAACTCTAACGGCCACTGCATCGTTATCGTCTTGCCGGCAAAACGGGTTTCCAATCCGCTGCTTCGATTCCCCAATCTCGTATCAATCAATCTCTCGTATCAATCAATCTATCGCTTGGAGTCTGTCGTGTGAAATCTACTGCATGAAATTTACGACGCAGTATTGAAACGATGCTCATCACAGCGATGCTTCAGCGCGCCGAAGCACGTTCAACAGACATCAGCCCATCTCCGCCGCAGCGCGCACTGCGCCAGGCAGCGGCATCGGCCGACCGCTGGTGCGTTCGATCCACACCAGCACCGAGTGGCCGTCGGCGTGCAGGCGACCGTTCTGGTCCACAATGCGATGGCCTAGCGTGAGGCTGGTATTGCCGATCCGTTCCGCGAACAATTCCACGAAGACCTGCGCAGGGTAGGGGATGGGCAGCCGGTAATTCATCTGCACTGCCGCCAGCAGCGGCGCGTGCGCATCGGTGGCCCATCCCTGCATCGCGCTTTCGAACCAGCGGATCCGCGCTTCCTCCACGTAGGTCATGAAGTTGGCATTGTTGACGTGATTGAACGCGTCGAGATCGCGCCAGCGCAGATCCAGCGACATGCGGAACAGGATCGAGGGCGCTTCGCCGTCGGGATCGCTATCGGTCTCGGAACGTTGGCTCATGCGGCGGTCTTCCGGGATTTGGGTTTGGCGGCGGCGGCGGTGTTTGCGGCGGGTTTGCGAGTGACTTTACCCGCTGCCTTGGCCGGCGGTTTTGAAACAGTTTTCACCGCAGTCTTCACCGCAGTTTTTGCAGGCGTTTTTACAGGTGCTTTTGCAGGTGTTTTGTTTTTTCTGGGCGGCAGCGCGCGCTCGTCCTTCGAGATCATCGACGCCTTCGACGCGGTGGTCTTGCGCGCGGCCTGCGCAGGATCCAGCACATTGGCGAGAAAACGCCCGGTATGCGACGCCGCAACCATCACCAGTTCCTCTGGCGTACCCTCGGCGATGATGTCGCCACCGCGATGGCCGCCCTCGGGGCCGAGATCGATTACCCAGTCGGCGGTCTTGATCACGTCCAGATTGTGTTCGATCACCACGATCGTGTTGCCCTCGTCGCGCAGCTTGTGCAGCACGGTCAGCAGATGTTCGATGTCGTGGAAGTGCAGCCCGGTGGTGGGTTCGTCGAGGATATACAGCGTGCGCCCGGTATCGCGACGCGAGAGCTCCTTCGACAGTTTCACGCGCTGCGCTTCGCCGCCGGACAGCGTGGTCGCAGGCTGGCCCAGCCGGATGTAGCTCAGTCCGACATCGATCAGCGTCTCCAGCTTGCGCGCGATCGACGGCACCGGTTCGAACAGCTTGAGCGCATCCTCGACGGTCATTTCAAGCACATCGCGGATGCTGCAGCCTTTGTAGAGGATCTCCAGCGTCTCGCGGTTGTAGCGCTTGCCATGGCACACATCGCAGGGCACGTAGACATCGGGCAGGAAGTGCTTCTCCACCTTGATCAGGCCGTCGCCCTGGCAGGCCTCGCAGCGGCCGCCGCGCACGTTGAAGCTGAAGCGGCCCGGCGAATAGCCGCGTGCTCTTGATTCCGGGACTTGTGCAAACAATTCGCGCAAAGGCGTGAACAGGCCCGTGTACGTTGCGGGGTTCGAGCGCGGCGTGCGGCCGATGGGCGACTGGTCGATGTCCACCACCTTGTCGAACAGTTCCACGCCCTCGACTTCGCGATGCGGCGACACCGCATGCGAAGCGCCGTTGAGTTCGTTGGCCACCAGTGTGAACAGCGTGTCGTTGATCAGGGTGGATTTGCCGGAGCCGGACACGCCGGTGATGCAGGTGAACAAGCCGGCCGAAATGGTCAGGTCGACATTCTTGAGGTTGTTGCCGGTGGCGCCGTGCAGCTTGAGCTGCATGCTCGGATTGGGCGCGTGCCGCTGTTTCGGGATCTCGATCCGGCGCTTGCCGGACAGGTAGGCGCCGGTCAGCGAGC
>JANOXT010000446.1:0-2911 GCA_031418555.1 Lysobacterales bacterium
GGCGGGCGTCGACCGGCGCTGCAGTTCGCCGAGTTCTATCCGGACGGTCACTGGGAAGGTCCGCGCACGGTCGCGGTCGGCAATTCGATGTTCACCAACTGGGCCGACACGCCGCACATCGCGGCCACCGCCGACCGCGCGCTGTGGGCGCACTGGCTGCAGAAATCCGCCGACGTGCCCTACGCTTACGACGTGATGCTGGTGCGTTCGCTCAACCATGGCATGAACTGGAGCGCACCGCGCCGCGTGCATGACGATGCGACGAAAACCGGGCACGGTTTCGTTTCGATGTGGGCGCAGGGCGACGGCAGTCTGGGCGTCGCCTGGCTCGACGGACGCAACACCACCTCGGATCCACCGAACCAGCATGACGGCCACGCCGAGGGTCATGGCGACGACCACGGCGGCGGCGCGATGTCGCTGCGCGCGGCGGTGTTCGACGCGAATCTGCAGGCGACTTCAGCAGTCGAACTGGACACGATGACCTGCGACTGCTGTCAGACCGATGTTGCCGCCACGGCTGAAGGCGCGGTGCTGGTGTATCGCGATCGCGATGAAAAAGAAATCCGCGACATCTACGCCGCACGCTTCGACGGCAAGACCTGGTCGAAGCCCATTCGCGTGCACGCCGACAACTGGACGATGCCCGCCTGCCCGGTCAATGGGCCATCGGTTGCGGCGCAGGACAAGCATGTGGTGGTCGCGTGGTACACCGCGGCGGGCGATACGCCTGCGGTGAAGCTCGCGCGCGCCGTCGACGGCGGCAATGCGTTCGCCAATCCGGTGACGGTGGACACGGGCGCAGCGACCCAGGGCCGCGTCGCAGTTGCGATCGACGCGCAGCAGGTCTGGATCGTGTGGCTGCGTGAAGATGCGGGCAAACAATCGCTGTGGCTGGCGCGCTACGCGCCGGATCTGTCGAAGCAGCTGCAGCGCGTCAAACTTGCCGACCTGCAGGGCAAGGGCCGCGCCACCGGATTTCCGAAACTGGTGCTCAACGGTGCTGCCGCGCATGTGGTGTGGACGGATGTCGTGGACGGCGTGCCGCAGCTGCGCGGCGTATCGTTACTTGCGGACCACTGATACGCAGGGTGCCGGACACCCGCAGCGTCATCCGCCCTCAGCCGCGATGCTCCAGCGCCAAATATTCGGCGCTCTGCATTTCGATCAACCGCGAAGCGGTACGTTCGAACGCAGCCGTCAGCCGTTCGCCGCGATACAGCGCTGCCGATGATGCGTCGGCGCTGCAGACCAGATTGTCGTGGCGGTCGTAGAGTTCGTCGATCAGGGTGATGAAACGGCGCGCGGCGTCGTCCCGCAGTGCGTCGAACACCGGCACGCCGCCCAGCAGCACGGTGTGGAATTCGGTGCCGATCTGGATGTAGTCGCCGCTGCCGCGCGGGCCTTCGCACAGCGCCGCGAAATCGAACCACGCCATGCCTTTATCGCGCGCGCGCACGGCGATGCGGCGGCCGTCGATCTCGATGCCGGCATCGCGGTGGCCGTCGTCGCCGCCGAGTTCGCGCCAGCGCGATTCCAGCCACGCATCGCTGCCGCCGTCCAGCGGCGCGCGGTACACCGGAGAGCGCGTCAGCGCGCGCAGGCGGTAGTCGTGCGGGCTGTCCAGATGCACCACGCTGCAGTGACGTTCGATCAGCGCGATCGCTGGCAGAAACCGCGCGCGCTGCAGACCGTCCTTGTACAGCTCGGACGGCTCTGCATTCGAACTGGTGACCAGAATCACGCCTTCTTCGAACATCCGCGCCAGCAATCGGCCCAGCAGCATCGCGTCGCCGATATCGTTGACGAAAAATTCGTCCAGCACCAGCACACGCAGCTGCGCGCGCCATTCGCGGGCGATAGCCGCCAGCGGGTCGCGTTCGCCGGCATGCGTGCGCAGGCGATCGTGCACATCGCGCATGAAGCGATGGAAATGGGTGCGGCGTTTTTCGCGGATGGGCAGACCGGCATGGAACAGATCGATCAGAAACGTCTTGCCGCGGCCGACGCCGCCCCACAGATACACCCCGTTCGGCGAAGGCGTCACCGGTTTACCGAACAGGGTGTCGAGCAGACCTTTGCGCTTGATCGGCGTGGACAGCAACCCGTGCAGGCGATCAAGTTCGCGCAGCGCCGGATGCTGCGCGGGGTCGTCGCTCCAGTCGCCGCGGGCCACGCCTTCGGCATAGCGCACGGACGGTGCCGCTGCGGTATCGCTCATGATGCGGTGTCGGGCTCCGCCAGATCATGCTGTCCCGGATCAGGCTGTCCCGGATCGGGCTGCTGAACATCATGCTGTCGAAGATAGGGCGCCACGCCGTGCTTGATCGCGCCGCGCAGATCGATCAGCTTGCGATGGAAGAAGTGGCTGGTCTGGGGAATACGCACCAGCGCTGCGTTCGCGCCCGGCTGTGCCTGTGTCATCTGTTCAAACCAGTCGTAGACCGCCTGCGGGTGAACAACCTCGTCTTCTTCGCCCTGGATGACCAGCCATGGCATCGTTGGCGGCACGATGCGCTCGAAATCCCAGCGCCCGGCCGGTGGTGCGATCGAGATCAGCACCGACGGCTGCAGCGCCATCGCACCGCGCAGGCTGACGTAGGCGCCGAAGCTGAAACCGCCCAGCCACAGCGCCGCATCGGGCCGGGTGTTGCGCACCCATGCCACGACCGCGCGGAGATCGTCCAGTTCGCCTTCGCCGTGATCGAACGTGCCTTCGGAGGCGCCGGCACCGCGGAAATTGAAGCGCACCGTAGTCACGCCCAGCTCGCGCAGGCTGCGCGCGGCCATGGTGACCACTTTGTTGTGCATGGTGCCGCCTTCGGTCGGCAGCGGATGGCAGAGCACCGCGACCACGGGTTGCGCGACGACTTCAGCCTCGGGCGGGTCGACGGCGACTTCCAGCGTGCCC
>JANOXT010000447.1:0-3613 GCA_031418555.1 Lysobacterales bacterium
ATCTATGCGAGCCTTTCGGCGGCGAACAGCGCTATGCCGCTCACAAGCAGTGGTGCGACGAGTATTTCTTCCTCAAGCACCGCAACGAAACACGCGGAGTTGGCGGTTTGTTTTTCGACGATCTGCACCAGGATTTCGAGCGCGACTTCGCGTATCAGCGCGCGGTAGGCAATGGTGTGCTGGACGCGTATCTGCCGATCGTGGAACGTCGAAAAGACATGCCCTACGGCGAACGCGAGCGCCAGTTCCAGCTGTATCGTCGCGGACGCTACGTCGAATTCAATCTGGTCTTCGATCGCGGCACGCTGTTCGGGCTGCAGTCCGGCGGGCGCACCGAATCGATCCTGATGAGTCTGCCGCCGCTGGTGCGCTGGGAATACGGCTTTACGCCGCAAGCCGACAGCGACGAGGCGCAGCTGGCCGATTATCTCAAGCCGCGCGACTGGTTGGCCGAAACACCTTCCCGGTAGAGTCGCCGGTGGAGCGGCCGGTAGAGCGGACTTCAGTCCGCTGTTGTTGATGCCGTGAAAATCAGCGGGCTGAAGCCCGCTCTACCCAGCACTCTACCAACCACGCTGCCTGATGCTCTACCGGGCGTGAGAATCATCGTCGGCCAACACGATGCTGATACGGCCATTGGTTTCCAGCGTCGCCACCTGGATTTTTTCGATCTGGCTGCAACCGGTTTCGCGCATCGCTTCGAGAAAATCGGCGTTGCTCACCAGCTCGCGTTTGAGAACCTCGCGAAAGACTTTTCCATCGCGGGCAAGCTCCACCGGCTTGCCTTCTATGAAGATCCTTGCGCGCGGACTGCGCGCGGCGATGAACGCCACGCCATAGTTCAGGACGATCAGGCATACGGCCAGGATCAACGCAGCGGTCAGTGAATTGTCGCCGCCGTTCATGCCGTTCTGCACTGCATTGCCGATCAGGATCAACAGCACCAGATCGAACGGCGTGAATTGGCCCACCGCGCGTTTGCCCGACAGCCGCACCAGCAGCATCACCAGGACGTACACCGCGACCGCGCGCAGCGCGAACTGCCACCAGGGCGCGGACAGCTGAAACATCTCGTGCATCGACGGTATCCGCAGTGGCGATGGCCGCAGTCTGGCCTGCGGGCCCGCAAATGCAAAGCCGGTCGCTTTCAGCCGAGCGGATGCTGTACCAACGGCAGCCGAATCTCGACCACTGCGCCCGTTCCCGGCGGGCGGGCGACGACCTCCAGACGGCCGCCATGACGCTGCACGGCGGCGCGGGCGATGGCGAGACCAAGCCCATTGCCCTGCTGCTGACGCGGGCTGTCGCCGCGTGCGAACGGGGCGAACAGCCGCGACAGCGCATCGGCCGAAAAACCGGCGCCGCCGTCGATCACCCGGATCCGCGCACTATCGCCCTCGCGTGCCAGGCTCACCGCGACGCCGGCATCCGCAGGCGTGTGCTGCAACGCGTTGCGGACCACGTTCTCCAGTGCGCGCAGCAGCAGTTCGCGATCGCCTTCGACCAGAATCACCTCGCTGGTGTCCTCGAAACCCAGCGCGCGCGGCTGGCCGGCGATTTCAAGCCGCGCGTCGTCGACGATCTCCGACAACAGTTCGCCCAGATCCACGATGCTATGCGACAGCGCCGATGCCGGCGATTCCAGCCGCGCCAACAGCAGCAGTTCGCCGATCAGGATGTCCATGCGGTCGGTGTCGCGCTCCATCCGGTCCAGCAGCGCCGCACGCGGCTGGTCGCGCATCAGCTCCAGCGCTACGCGCAGCCGCGCCAGCGGCGAGCGCAGTTCGTGCGAGAGATCCAGCATCAGCTGGCGTTGGGTGCCGATCAATGCGCCAATGCGGTCGGCCATGGTGTCGAAATCCGCGGCCAGCGCACCGAATTCATCGCTGCGTTCGCGCAGTGCGGCACCGACGCGCGATGCCAGATCGCCTGCGGCCAACTGGCGGGTGGCCCGGCGCAGATCGTCGATCGGCACCACCAGATAGCGCGCAGACACCGCGCTGAACAAGCCTGCCAGAAGCACCGAGAACAGCAGGGGCGCAAACATGGCGCCGAGAATCAGGTTGATGCTCGGCAGCGGCGGCCCGATGGCGCTCCCGATCACGCGGTATTCGCGGCCATCGGGTGCGCGCATCCGCTCACCGAACATCAGTGCGCCACCGCGCAGCGGTCCACCGACCGTAAGCGTCTTCTCTGCCGCTGCAAATTCAGTTTCGAAGCGGCGCAGCGCAACCGGCATTGGACGACCGAGCAGCTCACGGCCGTTGTCGTCGATGAAATAGACGGCCAGATCGTAGTTGTCTTCGACCGCTGCGACCGCTTCGGCGAATTCGCGTTGATCGACGCGGGTGTAGAGCTGCAGCAGGTTGTAGGCATTGCCGCGCAGCAGTGTCCCCACGCGGTCAAGCACCTGCTCAGGGACTTCGCGCTCGGCGATCATCGCGATCGAAAGAGAGGTCCCGACCATCAGCAGCGTGCTGCCCAGCCACAGCGACAGGAAGATCCGCCAGAACAGCGAGCGCATGCGTGGGGTCTTCACAGGCGTGGGGTCCTCACAGGTGCGGGGTCTTCATAGGCGCAGGGTCTTCATCGCCGCACGAACTGATAGCCCAGACCGCGCACCGTGCGCACCAGATCGTCGCCGAGTTTGCGGCGGATGCTGCTGATGTGCATGTCGATAGCCCGATCAAAGGGGCGCAGCCTGCGTCCCAGCGCGTCGCGCATCAGCGCCTCTTTGGGGACGATCTGGCCGGCATCGCGCATCAACCGTTCCAGCACGTTGAACTCGGTGCTGGTCATCTCCACGCGTGCGTCGCCGCAGCTGACGCTGCGGGTGGCGGCATCCAGCACCACGCCGCTGATCGATAGCATGCCGCTGCGCTGACCGGCACCGCCGTCGACCCGGCGCAGGATGGCCCGAATCCGCGCCGACAGCTCGCGCGGATTGCACGGCTTGGGCAGGTAATCGTCGGCGCCCAGTTCCAGGCCGACGATGCGGTCGACGTCGTCGCCGCGCGCGGTGAGCATCAACACCGGCACGCGGCTGTCGCTGCGCAGCAGCCGCAGCACCTCGAAACCGTTGAGGCCGGGCAGGCCCACATCCAGCACCACCAGCGCGATGCGTTCACGGATCGCATCCCAGGTGTGGCGCTCGAAGCGATGCATCGCTTCGACGACGAAACCTTCGCGCTGCAGAAACGCGAGCAGCAGCTCGCACAGTTCCACGTCGTCATCGATGATCAGAATCGTCATGCGCAGATTCTGACATCGCGCACTCGCAAACGGCGCGGATCGAGATGGCCTTTACCGGAATTTACACAGGCTGACATGTCCGGACACGACGCCGACCGCCGATGACATCGCGATCTGCAGAATGGCACCGCCCCCGCACCGAGCCCCTTCGATGCTCATGCGCTTCTGGTTTGTCTTCTGGGAATCCAATGCCAACGACGCCACATCTTCACGTGAACACACCTTTTCTCACCCGCCGTCGATGGCTGTGGATCGCCGCAGCGGCGATGGTGATCGCGTTGATCGCCTTCTTTTTGCTGCGCCCGGCGCCACCGCCGCAGCTGTTGACCGCGGTGGTCGCGCGCGGCGACATCGTCCGCAC
>JANOXT010000448.1:0-5223 GCA_031418555.1 Lysobacterales bacterium
GCGCCCTTTCGCGAACGACTTCGATCGGAATCGATAATTTTTACGGACCCTCGCATGCCGCATACCAAATTACCCAAAGTGGGCACCACCATCTTCACCGTGATGTCGCAGCTCGCCGCCGAGCATGGCGCGATCAATCTCGGGCAAGGCTTCCCCGATTTTCCGGTGCCCCAGCGGCTGGTCGACGAGTTGGACAAGGCGATGCGCGCCGGTCACAACCAGTATTCGATGATGACCGGCATTCCCACCCTGCGACGGGCGATCGCCGACAAAACCGCACGCATCTACGGCGTACTGCCGGATGCCGACAGCGAAATCACTGTCACCAGCGGCGCGACCGAAGCGATCTTCAATGCGATCCATGCGGTGGTGCGTGCGGGCGATGAAGTCATCGTGCTCGACCCCTGCTACGACTGCTACGAGCCGGCGATCGATCTGGCCGGCGCGCGCGCGGTGCATATTCCGCTGGACCCCCAGACCTTTGCGCCCGACTGGCAGCGGGTGCGCGAGGCTATCGGCCCGAAGACCCGCATGCTGATGATCAACAGTCCGAACAATCCATCGGGTGCGATGCTGAACGAAGCCGACATGAATACGATTGCAGCACTGCTTCGCGACACCGGCATCTGGCTGCTTTCCGACGAAGTTTACGAACACATCGTCTTCGACGGCGCCCGTCACGAGTCTGCTCTGCGTTATCCCGAACTGCGCGAACGCGCGTTCGTGATCTCCAGCTTCGGCAAGACCTATCACTGCACGGGCTGGAAAGTCGGCTATTGCATCGCGCCGCCGGCGCTCAGCGCTGAATTCCGCAAGGTGCACCAATACAACGTCTTCTGCACTTTCCACCCGGCGCAGCACGCATTCGCGGCCATGATCGATGCCGAGCCCGAGCATTACGAGCAGCTCGGCGCGTTCTATCAGGCCAAACGCGACCGCTTCCGCGAACAGCTGCTGACGACGAAACTCGATCCGCTGCCGGTGCCTGGCGGCTATTTCCAGCTGGTCGATTACTCCGCGGTCAGCGATCTGGACGATGCTGCGTTCTGCCGATGGCTGACCATCGAGAAAGGCGTCACCGCGATCCCGCTGTCGCCGTTCTACGAGACACCGCCGCATAGGCAGCGTCTCGCGCGCCTGTGCTTCGCGAAGAACGACACTACGCTTGATGGTGCGATCCAGCGACTGCAGAAGCTCTGACCGACGCTGGCAGAGCGGGCTCCAGCCCGCTGCCGGATTTTCGGTAAAAAGCAGCTGGCTGAAGTCCGCCGCACATGATCTAAAGCCGAATATGACCGACGAATCCCCATGAACGATCTTCGTATTACGCTCGTCCAAGGCGCTACACGCTGGCATGACCCCGCGGGCAATCGCGACTACTACGCCGATTTGATGTCCGGGCTGCATGGGCACACCGATCTGGTGCTTTTGCCGGAAACATTCACCAGCGGCTTTTCCAACGACGCCATCGCGCAGGCCGAAACGATGGACGGCCCTACGGTTGTCTGGATCGGCGAACAGGCGCGTGCGCTGAACGCGGCGGTATGCGGCAGCGTGCAGCTGCGCGACGGGAGCGATGTTTTCAACCGTCTGCTGTTCGCCACTCCCGACGGCGAGTTGTACATCTACGACAAACGCCATCTGTTCCGCTTCGGCCGGGAGCATGAGCGCTATGCCGCGGGGCGCAATCGTCTCACGCTGGATTGGCGCGGCTGGCGCATTTGTCCCCAGGTTTGCTACGACCTGCGTTTCCCGGTGTTTTCGCGCAACCGCTACAACGTGGAGCGCCCGGCGCAGCTCGACTACGACCTGCTGCTGTACGTGGCCAACTGGCCGTCGGCGCGCGCGTATCCCTGGAAAACATTGCTGCGCGCCCGTGCGATCGAAAACCTTTGCTATGTCGCCGGCCTGAACCGCGTTGGCACCGATGGAAATACACTGCATTACGCCGGCGACAGCGCCGTGATCGATTTTCTCGGCTATCCGGTCAGCGAATGCGGCGATGCTGAAGTTGTGGTCACCACCACGCTGCAGGCGAAAGAGCTCGCCGCGCACCGCGAGCGGTTCCCGGCGATGCTGGATGGCGATGCGTTCGAGTTGCGCTGATCCCGTTACGGTTTTTTTGGTGTTTATTATTTTCTACTTTTGATTGCTACCTTCTTGCGTCATATGATTGTTCTTCAGATATGATCCTGTAACCGAACTATGGAAAGCATTTCCCATGCCACATGATGCGCAATCCGATACCAGCACCAGTGGCAATCAGCGTAAAGCGTCCGCTGGTTCTTTTATCCTGCGTACTCTCGCAGTGCTGCTCCTTGCATTCCTTTCTTTCATCTGGGGCATGTCGGTCGTTCGCAATAAAATATTTCCGTACACTTGGATTGGCGGCGCCCATTCAGCCGAAGATGACATCAAACAACAGGAAATAGCGCAATACGCGCTTGACCGGCTTTGGGCGCAGAAGGTGGTCGCCGGGGGTTACGTTCTGCATTTCCGGCATGCACAGCGGGAGAAGTGGACGGACGTCACCGCTTTCGACGCATATGAACTCAAGATGGGTCTGGATGCCTCGCAGACTACGTTCGACAAGGCGACCTGCCTTACACCGCAAGGCATGGAAGAAGCGAAGTTGATCGGCCATGTATTCAAGATTACCGGCCTTGATGTTTCGGAAGTGGTTTCCAGCCCGAGTTGCCGCGCGCGGCAAACTTCACTGTTGGCGTTTGGACGCATCGATGCAATCGACAATGCGCTTTTGCACCGTACCGCGATGATGCGCGAACAGCACCCGATGTTCGCACGCCAGTTGCGCAAGCGCATTGACGGTATGGTGTTGAAACCAGGGCAGAATGCGGTCCTTTCCGGACACGGCGGCACACTGAGCTATGACGGCGATCTTGTGATCGACATTGATGAAACTGGCGGCATCGACGAGCGCGATGAAACTGGATTTATCGTGATCGAGCGTAGAGACGGCAAACTGATCGCCCGGCATAAATTCAAGAGCATCCGCAATTTCGCCAATGCGATGATCGAATTGCCGCCTGTCTGAATCAACGGCGCAACAGATGCAAACCCATACATCGGACATGCATGAGGATTGGCGAAACCATCGTGTCTCGGCATTCGCTGTTACAAGAACGTTTGTTTGCGGCCGCCGCATCAAGGCGATCCACGATTGAAATAAACCCGCTCCGCTGCCCAGCGCATCGGTGCGGAGCCCAGCATCAGATCGAACGGCCAGTCCATCTGGCAGTGATCGAACGCCCAACGCAGCGCGCGTTTGATTCGATAGCGCGGTGCGGCGCGTTCGGCTTCGAGTTCCGGCGATGGGCCGCCGTCGCGTACGTGGCGGGCGACGGCTTCACCCACCGCCCAGCCGTGTTGCCACGCCGAGTGAATGCCGCCCGCTGTGACCGGCGACACGATGCCTGCGGCGTCGCCGGTGAGGATCACTCCAGGGCGCGCGATCGGCGTGACCGGGCCACCGCAGGGGATCAGGCCGGCGCGGATCGCGCTGGGGGTGAGATCGTCGGGAATGCCGATGCGATGGCCGACGCGTGCGCGCAGCGCGTCGATGTCCGGCGTGCCGCTGCGCGAGGCGCCATGGCGGAAGGCCAGCCCGAACTGCACGCCGGTCGGGCTCTGCGTTGCCCAGCCGATGTAACCCGGCGCGAGCTGTTTGCTGACGAAACAATGCAATGCTTCGGGCTCATGCAGCGCAAGCCCCGCGAATTCGTACTCGATCCCGTAAAGAAAATGTTCGACGCGGCCGAGGTCGAAACGCTGCGCTACGCGCGATTTGGCCCCATCTGCGCCGACCAGCCAATGCGTGCGGCCTATCCCGGGCAGATGCCATCGGCCGCGATGCGCCAGCGGCTCGCGCGATGCGCCGGTAAACGATTGCGCGAGGCGCAGATCGACGCCCTGGTCGCGCATCTCATCGGCCAGCCAGCGCATCAGATTCGGGGTGTCTGTGGTCAGAAAATAATAGTCCGGTACCTGCAGCGCGACGTGGCGCAGGTTTGGCGCGTACAGACGCACGCGTTCGACCTTGCGCACAAGATGCTGAGGCACGCGGTTGAACCAAGTCTTTTCCGCCGCTTCCTTGACGATGATCCCGGTGGTGTGAAGCTTCAGCCCCGGGTCGCGCTTGCGTTCCAGCACGCAGACGCGCAGCCCGTACTGCGCTGCAGCGATGGCGCAGGCGGCACCGGCGAAACTGGCGCCGACGATGACAAGGTCGTACTCGCGTTCGGGTTGCGCAGCCATGGTGGCTCCGTCGTGGAAGACGGGCGCAGTGTCGGCAGTGGGCGAGGGCGCAGCATGGCGGGTGTGTGAAGTCGCACTTCACATACGCCTGCGGATTTTCTGTTTATCCTTTCATCTTGAGAATTTTGAGCGCTCTTTCAGTGAGGCTGGCAGATATTTTATCGACCAATGGATGACCCATTCCATCAGATTCCAGTTTCTTGACCTCTACTGAGAGAATATCCGGTATCTCAGCGCACATCTTCCTGATGCCGTCGAGCAAAGTCGATTCTTCGATTTTCGTATCGTTTGCGAATTTTCTCCACTGGGGCAGCTTGATTTCCTCAAGTTCATATTTTCCGCCTATTTTCATTGCGAGTTTTGCTTTTCTAGGATCTATGTCACCGTATCCCAAGACACTCGCTATGTCATAGAGCGGTGCCAGCCTCACGATGCCGTTGCCTCCAAGCAAGATAGAGTAATTTTTTGCATGCGCGTCTGTTCCGCCAATAATCCAGTTGAAAATAAGAGAGTCGATGAATGTGCTGACATCGTCTCCTGTTACATGCTTTTTTTGGCTCCGCTTTGTCCGAGTGAAATCGGAAGCATGACCTCGCAACAGGCTTATTATTTCCCTTGCCCCAGGGCCACCTTCGTTCTGGTACTTCCGCTGGGGATGAATTCCAAGCGCTTGACAGAAATCTTCTTGATGCACGCGATAAAATGGTGTTTTTTTCGAGAAATTCGCCATTATCTCTGCTTCTACCGCAAGTTCTGCTGCCTCAGCGGCGGCTTCCGCGCATAGCACTATTGCATCCGTAGCGTTAGAAGCAGCATGCATTGCGGCATCAGCGGCTTTCATTGCAACCTTGGCGGCCGTAGACGCAGCGAGTCTGGCTGTGTCGACGCGGTCATAGCGCTCGACAATGATCGTGGTGATGCCGTCAAAGTCGCGAATTTCTGTTTTTG
>JANOXT010000449.1:0-9182 GCA_031418555.1 Lysobacterales bacterium
GCACAGGGACGTGCGCCGTTTTTCGATGAGGCAGGGATGCCTCATTGAAAAATCCCGGCTTCGCTTCAGACCGCAGGCTTGAAGTGGACGTGAAGTGTTTTCTTTGGTGACTTTCTTTTCAAAAAGAAAGTCACTCGCGCACCAGCGCGAAATAGGTGCCAGGCTTTACCGGCACAAAAAGACGATCCGAAAACTGAAGCTATTTGATCAGAACCAAAGCACCGACTGATCTAACTGGATTGGATCGGACAGGCCCCAGACGACTGGATATGAGCATCCGACAGGAAAGGCGATATCTCCCAGCGACCTACCCGGAAATCGTCACCCATCAAGCCGCCAACAACCCCAGTAAAACGAGACTGACTGGCATCAAGAACTCAGCCCTTCTTCTTCGGCTTGTTCTTCTGCGCGCGCCCCGGCGGCGTTTCCAGCGCGATCGCCAGCGTGGCCTGCGGCCCTTCGATCGCTGCCGGAAACACGATGTTTTCGACGGTGTGGATGCGGGTCATCGCGCGGAAGGTTTCAGTGCGGAAGCTTGCCAGTTCCGTGCCCTTCAGCGGTTCCGGCGGCGGCATGGTGATCGACAGCGGGTTGCGGTGCACGCCGTTGATCCGGAATTCGTAGTGCAGATGCGGGCCGGTGGACATGCCGGTGCTGCCGACGTAACCGATGGTGGTGCCCTGCGGGATCCGCTGGCCCGGACGGATGTTGCCGAAGCGCGACATATGCCCGTACAGCGTGGTGTAGCCGTGGCCATGGTCCAGCACCACCGCGCGACCGTAGCCGCCCTGCCAGCCGACCGACTGCACGCGGGCGTCGCCGGCGGCCTGGATTGGCGTGCCGGTGCCGGCGGCGTAGTCCACGCCCTTGTGCATGCGCATGCGCCCAAGCACCGGATGCCGGCGCGCGCCGAAGCTGGAGCTCAACCGGGCGTACGGGATCGGCATGCGGATGAAGGCCCGTTTCAGTGGCCGGCCGTCGGAGGTGAAATATTCCGGTTTGCCGTTGCGCATGTGCCGGAACGCAGTGTGCAGTTTGCCGTCCACCGTGAATGCAGCGGCCAGCACGGCGCCGGTCTTCTCCAGTTCGCCGTCGATCCACATCTGATCGACCACCACGCTGAAGCGGTCGTTGGCGTCGAGGTCCGAATCGAAATCGATGTCGTACTTGAACATCTCGTCGGTCAACTGATCCAGATGTCCGCCGGTCAGCCCAAGCTGGCGCGCCGAGCGGAACAGCGAGCCGCCGACCTTGCCGCTGAGTACCACGGTGCGCACGTCGACATCGCGCTGCAGCTGGGTATCGCGGATCTTGTCGCCGGTGAGATCCAGCTGGACGCGCTGACCATCGCGGCGCACGTAGCGGACCGCGCGCAGTGTGCCGTTCACCGGCAAATCCAGCGCGAGATGGGTCTCGGGCGTAATCTGGCCGATTTCGGCCTTCACGCCCGGATGCGCGAGGATGCGCTTGAGCTCGGCATCCGCGATGCCCAGCGTCTTGAATGTATGTTTCAGCGATGCGCCGCGCTTGACGGCGACGGTCTGCCAGCTGTCGCCCAACTGGCCCCGTTGGCGCGCCAGCGACAGCGGCGGCAGCTTCAGCGACATGGTCTGGATCGGGGTGGCGGCGGCGGGCTGCAGCACGGTCGCGAAGCCGGGCACGATGGTCCCCAGCAACACCACCATGGTCGCGACCAGACTGGTCTGCGCCCACTGGCGTCGCGTCCAGCGACCGTTGAAACCGGGGGAGGGCTGGATATCTTCGGGAGCGATCTGGCGAGCTTCCTGCTCCGTTGCTTCGCGCAGATTGCGCAGCCGTACGATACGGTTACGCGAGGTGCGGTTTGACGATGCGGACATCGGGTGGGTTCCCCCCTGTAGGGATCAGTCAGACGGCGACTAGAGCCGACACCATAATTCAGTCGAAAAGATTGCGTCAAATCCTTGACAGGCTTGGATTTTTTTAACATTTCGGGTTAACTGTCCTTTAACACATCGTTCATGCTGGCGGCCCCGATCTGTCGATAGGGTCACCTTCCCGGCCACATCTTCCCCACAGGTTCACGGTTTGACTGCCCATGCCCATTGACGCCTCCGCCCCGGCCTTCGACCTGATTGCGCGAGGCGCCGATGAAATCCTCAAGCGCGAGGACCTCGAAACTCGCCTCGCTGTCTCCATGCAAGCCGGCGGTCGCCCGCTGCGGATCAAGGCCGGCTTCGACCCCACCGCGCCGGATCTGCACATCGGCCACACCGTGCTGCTCAACAAGATGCGCCAGTTCCAGGAACTCGGGCATCAGGTGATTTTTCTGATCGGCGATTTCACCGGGATGATCGGTGACCCCACCGGCAAGAATGTCACCCGCAAACCGCTGACCCGTGAGGACGTGCTGGCCAACGCCGACACCTACGCCGAGCAGGTGTTCAAGGTGCTGGACAAGGACCGCACCGAGGTGCGCTTCAACAGCGAATGGTTCGGCAAAATGAGCGCGGCCGACATGATCAAACTCGCGGGCCAGCACACGGTGGCACGCATGCTGGAACGCGACGACTTCGCCAAGCGCTACGCCGCGCAGCAGTCGATTGCCATCCACGAATTTCTCTACCCGCTGGTGCAGGGCTACGACTCGGTGGCGCTGAAAGCCGACGTGGAGCTGGGCGGCACCGATCAGAAATTCAACCTGCTGATGGGCCGCGGCCTGCAGGAGCACCACGGCCAACCGCCGCAGATCGTGCTGACCATGCCGCTGCTGGAAGGCCTGGACGGCGTGCAGAAAATGTCGAAGTCGCTGGGCAACTACATCGGCATCAATGAGCCGGCCATCGATATCGTCAACAAGACCATGAAGATCGGCGACGCATTGATGTGGCGCTGGATCGACCTGCTCAGCTTCGAAATCGGTATCGATGAAGCGAATCGCCTCAAAGCCGACATCGACAGCGGACAGTTGAATCCGCGCGACGTGAAGCTGCGCCTCGCGCGTGAACTCGCTGTGCGTTTCCACGATGCCGCCGCCGCCCAGACCGCTATTGCCGGCTGGCAGGCCGCCATCAGCGGCGAGGGCGACATGACCCTGCTGACGCTGCAGGACGTGCGCATTCCGGCCGAAGGTATCCGCATCGCCGCGCTGCTCACCGCCGCCGGCATCACCCCCAGCAATTCCGAAGCCAACCGCAAGCTGAAAGAGCGCGCGGTGAAGGTCGACGGCGAAATCGTCGAAGATCCGCAGACCACCTTCGCACTGGGGTTCGAGGGCGTGCTGCAGGTGGGGAAGCGGAATTTCGCGCGGGTGAGATTGGTTGCGGCTTGAAAGTTCCTCGACCACTGCCAGTGACTGATGGCAGAGGGCAGACAGCGACGCCGCGCTATGCTCCGTGCCTGAGCTGAACCTGCTCATGCTGCTTGTTGGTTAACCCTCCCGTTCGAGAGTCCCCCATCATGTCCCCACGAATCCTTCCGCTCGCCCTGCTCATGACCCTGCCGCTGTCCTCGCTCGCTGCTACGCTCCCCCCACCGCCCGATGCCGTCCAGAAGCCGCATGAGGTCAAAGCTCCGCACGGCGCGGTGCGCAACGACGCGTACTACTGGCTGCGCGACGACAAGCGCAAGAACAAAGCGATGCTGGGGTATCTCAATGCCGAAAATGCCTACGCCGATGCGGTAATGGCGCCGCTGAAGCCGCTGCAGGAAACGCTGTACAGCGAGATCGTCGGGCGGATCAAACAGGACGACGATTCGGTGCCGTACCGCGAGCGCGGCTGGTGGTATTTCAGCCGTTTCCAGGCCGGCAAGGACTATCCGGTCCATCTGCGCGCCAAGGCTGCGGCTGACGGTGCCCAGGGCAAGGATGATCAGGTTCTGCTGGATGTGAACGTGCTGGCCAAGGACAAGAATTATTACAGCGTCGGCGATATGGCGGTCAGCCAGGACAACACGCTTCTCGCCTACGCCGAAGACGACAACGGTCGCCGCCAGTACACCATCCGTTTCAAAAACATCGATACGGGCGAGCTGTATCCCGACGAGATCAAGGGCGTGTCCGCGAACCTGGTCTGGGCCGACGACAACAAGACGCTGTTTTACATCGAGAACGATCCGGAGACGCTGCTCACGGTGCGCGTAAAGAAGCACGTGCTGGGCACGCCGGCCAGCGCAGATGCGCTTGTCTATGAAGAAGAGGACGACAGCTTCTATATGGGTATCAGCCGCACCCGCGACGATGCCTTCATCTGTATCGAAGTCGAAAGCACGGTGTCCAGCGAAATGCGCTGCGCACCGGCGGCAGACCCCAGCATGTTCACGGTGTTCGCGCCGCGCGAGCGCGATGTCGAATACAGCGCCGATCATCACGACGGCCGCTGGGTCATCCATACCAATGCGCCCGATGCCGACGGCACACCGGCTGCCAATTACAAATTGATGACCGCCGCCAGCGGCGCGACCTCGCGCAAAGAATGGAAGGCGTGGGTGGCGCATCGCGATGACGTGTTCATCGACACCTTCGAGCTGTTCGACGGCTTCACCGCGATTTCCGAGCGCTCCGACGGCCTCGAACGCATCCGCCTGCTGAAGATGGATGGCGAAGAATTCGTGAAGGCCGACGAACCTGCGTATTCGATGGGCTTTTCGACCAATTCGGAAGCCGATACGCCGTGGTTGCGCTACAGCTACACCTCGCTGACCACGCCGGCCACCACCTATGAACTCAATGTCGTCACCGGCGAACGGCGTTTGCTGAAGCAGCAGCCAGTGATCGGCTACGACGCTTCGCAATATGTCACCGAACGGGTATGGTCCACCGCCCGCGATGGCGTGAAGGTGCCGGTGTCGCTGGTGTACAAAAAAGGCTTCAAGCGCGACGGCACCGCAGCGATGCTGCAGTACGCCTACGGCAGCTACGGCAGTTCGATGGATCCCGGCTTCAGCGTGACCAACGTCAGTCTGCTGGATCGCGGCATGGTCTATGCCATCGCCCATATCCGCGGCGGACAGGAAATGGGCCGCAAGTGGTACGACGACGGCAAGCTGTTCCACAAGAAGAACACCTTCAATGATTTCATCGACGTCACCGACGATCTGGTCGCCAAGGGGTATGCGGCGAAAGACCGCGTCGGCGCCTATGGCGGCAGCGCCGGCGGCCTGCTGATGGGCGCGATCTCGAACATGGCGCCGGACAAATACCGTGTGATCCTGTCGCAGGTGCCGTTCGTCGATGTGGTCACCACGATGCTGGACCCGACCATTCCGCTGACCACCAACGAATACGACGAGTGGGGCAATCCTGAGAAAAAAGACTACTACGACTACATGCTGTCGTATTCGCCTTACGACAATCTGTCGAAGCAGGCGTACCCGGCGATGTTCATCGGTACCGGACTGTGGGACTCGCAGGTGCAGTACTGGGAGCCGGCGAAGTACGTTGCCCGTCTGCGCGACCTGAACACCTCGCAGCAGCCGGTGGTGTTCCGCACCAATATGGATGCCGGCCACGGCGGCAAGTCGGGTCGCGTCCGCCGCTACCGCGAGCAGTCGGAAATGTTCTCTTTCCTGCTCGACCAACTGGCAGTGGTTCCGGTCAACCAATAAGGGCCCGGGCTGCCATGTGCATGCTTTTGTAGGAGCGACGGAAGTCGCGACAGAGCGCCGAACGACTATCGGAAAGCGGTCGCGACTTCCGTCGCTCCTACAAAGGCCAGGGGTTGGCATCGACGCGGCTCGCGTAGACGCGAGGCCGCCCTGTCGCAGCTGAACGCGGCTGTGCATTCCGTCCAACCGCCATGGCAGCTACACTGCGCGCATGAATCGACGCCTCGCTCTCGCCTCTACTGTTTTAGCGATCGTATTGCTGCCGGCCCTGTCGGGCTGCGGCAACAAAGGCCCGCTGGTGCTGCCCGACGCGCCTGCCGAAACCGCAGTGCCGGCGGAAACGCCTGCCCCGGACGCCACCCCCGCAGCGGACGCCACTACGCCTGCACCTCCTGCCAGCGGCGCGCCTGCGCGCTGAACATGAACGCAGCGCGGCGCGCGCCCTTGCCGTTCACCAAGATGCACGGTGCGGGCAACGATTTCGTGGTGATCGACCTGCGCGCCGATGCAATGCCGCCGGGCCCCGATCTGTGTCGCGCGCTTGCCGACCGCCACACCGGCATCGGCTGCGATCAGATCCTGACCATCGAGTCGCCGCGTACCGCGCAGGCTGCCGCCTCCTATCGCATCTGGAATGCGGATGGTTCGGCATCGGAGCAGTGCGGCAACGGCGCCCGCTGCATCGCCGCATGGGTGGTGCGCGACAGCGCCGCCCGCGATCCGCAGCGCGGGCTTGCCGATCATTTCGCGTTGGACAGCCCCGCCGCCACGCACGCGGTCGATGTGCTCGGTCCGCATCGCTACCGCATCGCGATGGGGCGCCCGATATGGGAACCCGCCCGGATTCCACTGCGGGGCTTCGCCGCGGTGCAGCCCGCTTACGAGCTGACGTTCGGCGGTGAGATCCTGTCGATCGGCGCGGTGTCCATGGGCAACCCGCATGCGGTGATCGAGGTCGACGGCGTGGACGCAGCGCCCGTTTCGAGCGTTGGCCCGGCCATGCAGCGGCACGCGGCGTTTCCGGATTCGGTCAACGTCGGCTTCGTCGAAGTCGTGAGCCGCAGCCACATCAAACTGCGCGTGTTCGAGCGCGGCGTCGGCGAAACGCTGGCCTGCGGCAGCGGCGCCTGCGCGGCGGCAGCGGTATTGATGCAGCGCGGCCGCATCGATCGCGAAGTCGCGGTGACGCTGCCCGGAGGCATGCTCGACATCGCATGGCCGGACAACGACGCGCAGATCGCAATGGCCGGCCCGGCCGCATTCGTATTCGAAGGGGAATGGTGGCAATGACCGATGCATTCGACAAGTTCGACAAAGCGCAGGACAAGCTCGGCGCGCACGAGATCGCGGCGTGGCTGCGCCGGCACCCGAATTTTCTGCAGCAGTTTCCGGACCTGGCGCTGACCCTGGTGGTGCCGCGCGAGCAGGGCTCGGCGGCCTCGCTGGCCGGCTATCAGCTGGAAATCCTGCGCTACAAGAACCGTGAGCTGTCGCGGCGATTGCAGGAGCTGTTCGCCAACGCGCAGGACAACGAGCGCCTTGCGGTGCGCACCCATCAACTGACGCTGGCATTGATGAGACAGCGCTGCGGCGCCGATACCGTGCGCGCGATGGCCGCGAGTCTGGCCGAAGATTTCAACGGCGATCTGGTGCGGGTGGTGCTGCTGTTGGACGGTAGTTCTGCGCCGGTCGAAGGACTCGGCAGCGCACTTGATGAGAGCGGGGATTGGCTGCAGACCCTTGCCGAAGACGATGCAAGGCTTGGCCCGTTCCGCGACTGCCTGAAAGACGGCGAACCGATCTGTGGCCGTCTGCAGCCCGAGAAGAATGCGCTGCTGTACGGCATGCGCGCCGAAGATGTGGCCAGCAGCGCGCTGTTGCCGCTGCCGGGCCGCGGCCTGATCGCGGTCGGCAGCCGCGATGCCAACCGTTTCTTTCCCGGCATGGGCACGCTGTTTTTAAGGATGATGGGTGAGGCTTTCGATACCGCGATGCGGCGGTTCGAGGGCTGACGTCGCAGCGCGCCGTATGCCTGCCGTCTCCAATCCGCTGTTGATCATCGCAGCTGTGCTCAGTGCGATCGCGGCGCTGCTGCACATCGGCTGCATCGTATACGGTGCGTCGTGGTATCGGTTTTTCGGCGCGGGCGAACGCATGGCGCGGCTCGCCGAGGCTGGCGACTGGCGCGCGACTGCCATCACTTCGGCGATCGTGGCGGTATTGACCGTTTGGTCGCTGTACGCGCTGTCCGCTGCCGGTGCGGTTCCGCAGCTGCCGCTGCTGCGCATCGGACTATGCGCGATTGCTGCGGTATACACACTAAGGGGCGTCGCCGGTCTGCTGTACGCAGCTTTCGCCGCAGGCGAGGGTGCGATGTTCTGGTGGTGGAGTTCGGCGATCTGTCTGGGCTTGGGCATCGTGCATATCGCCGGTCTGATCCAGGTATGGCCGCGGCTGTGAACGCTTCGCCGCACGTCGAAAATTTCCTGTCGCATCTGCAGGTCGAGCGGCGCATGTCCGCGCATACGCTGGACGCCTATCGTCGCGATCTGGATGCGCTGGCGACATGGGCAGCAGCGCAGGGCATCGACGATCTGGTGACGGTGCACACCGAGCAGCTGCGCGCGTTCATCGCCGCCGAACATCGCCGCGGGCTGTCGCCGAAAAGCCTGCAGCGCCGATTGTCGGCCTGCCGCAGCTGCTATCAATGGTTGTTGAAGCACGGACGCATCGCCGCCAATCCCGCCGCCGGCATCCGTGCGCCGAAAGCGCCGCGTAAATTGCCGCAGGTGCTGGACGTGGACGAAGCGGTGCAATTGGTCGAATTGCCTACCGATGTACCGCTGGGCGTGCGCGACCGTGCGATCCTCGAACTGTTCTACAGCTCCGGCCTGCGCCTGAGCGAACTGTGCGCGCTGCGCTGGCACGATCTGGATCTCGCCGACGGCCTCGTCACTGTATTCGGTAAAGGCAACAAACAGCGCATCGTGCCGGTCGGTTCGCATGCTTGCAAAGCATTGGATCACTTGCGGCGGGAATCGCAGGGCCAGACCGATGCGCCGGTGTTTCCCGGACGCGGCGGCGCGACCATCACTCCGCGCGCGGTACAGATCCGCCTGCAGGGGCTCGCGCAGCGCCAGGGATTGTTCAAGCGCGTATATCCGCATCTGCTGCGGCATTCCTTCGCCAGCCACGTGCTGGAGTCGTCGGGCGACCTGCGCGGGGTGCAGGAACTGCTGGGCCATGCCGATATCGCGACGACCCAGATCTACACGCATCTGGATTACCAGCATCTGGCCAAGGTCTACGACGGCGCGCATCCACGGGCGAAGCGGAAGAGTTGAGTGGCATACAGCCGAACTGCTGTAAGCGCCTAACCAACCCCATCCTATTTTCCATCGACGTATCGATATAGCGTGACCTCCCGTTGATTGAAGGTGGGTCGGATGAAGAAGCGTACCGTTGCACAATGGCAAACCCTGTTTGCCGAGCAGTTGGCCAGTGGTTTAAGCGCGCGGCAATTTTGCATACAACGGGATGTGTGCCCGCGGTATTTCAGTTTACGCCGGCGGCAATTGTCAGCGCCGTCACCAACC
>JANOXT010000450.1:0-2584 GCA_031418555.1 Lysobacterales bacterium
TTTCGTCCAGATCCAGCGCGGTGTTGAACAGCTTGAGCATCGGAATGGTGGCTTCGCCGACGCCGAGGGTACCGATCTCCTCGGATTCCTCCAGCCGGATCGAATAGGATCGGTTCAGCACTTTGGATAATGCGGCGGCGGTCATCCAGCCGGCGGTGCCGCCGCCCACGATCACAATTTCGGACACGCGGCCGGCGTCATGGCCAGCGTCGACACGTACAGCGTTCATGCAGCGGAGTCTCTTCGATATGTCAGAGGATAAACACGGCCAGTATGCGACCAGCGCGCACGCGGGTCATCCTGCAGCGCAGCGTCAGCGTGCCCATCGGCGCTGCGCTGCATACGTATTCATGCTGTTGGCCACCGTCGCATCGCCCGCGTCGATGGCGGCGGCCACCGGCGATGCGCTGCGCACCGCCTGCGACGCTGCGGAAACGACGACCATCCTGCATCCGTCGGCCGAACCCGCGCGCGATGCCCGCGCCTATTGGCTGGACCGCCAGCTGATCCAGTGGCCGGGCGCGCGGGTCGAAGGCCGCTTCAGGCTCTACCACTCGGCGACTGCCGCACTGCGCGTGCAGGCCGGACGCACGGTCGCCGGTGCAGATGGTCGGATCGAGCTGACGCCCGTCAAGGCTAAACTCGATGCCGCACAAACCGAACGCGCCCGCTTCATCGGTGCAGGGCCACGGTTTGCAGTGCCGCAGACTGCGCTGCCGCAACTGCCCGCGCTGATGCGAGGGCAAGTGCTGCTGATCCGCGAAGACGCGAAGGGCCGCGTACTGGATGCGACCGCGCTGCAGACGCCGGGTGCGCTGGATGATCTGTACGCCGCAGCGGACAGCGCATTGCTCGGCGTACGCGTCAATGAGGGGCCGATGTTTTCGGCCGGACCATCCACTGCGTTTTCGCTGTGGGCACCGACCGCGCGTGCGGTCGCGCTGTGCCTGTATCCATCGCAAACGGGGGGCGATACGGCGGTTGTTTCGATGCAGCAGGACGTCAACACCGGCGTCTGGGACACGCTGCAGCGCGGCAGCGTTCGCGACCGCGCGTATGCCTACCTCGTCGATGTGTTTGTCCCAAGCCTTGGCATCGTCCGCAACCGCGTGACCGATCCGTATTCGGTCGGGCTGACTGCGGATTCCAAACGCAGTGTGGCGCTCGATCTCTACGACGCTTCGACCAAGCCCGATGGCTGGGATGCCGCATCGCGGCCCGCGCCGCTGGCGTCGCCCACCGACATGACCATCTACGAACTGCATGTGCGCGATTTTTCCATCGGCGACAACATCGTTCGCCCGGAGTGGCGCGGAAAATATCTGGCCTTCACCGATGCCGATGCCGCCGGCATGCGTCACCTGCGCGCGCTGGGCAAGGCGGGTATGACCGACGTGCATCTGCTGCCGGTGTTCGATATCGCCACCGTGCCCGAGCGCGACTGCGTTACGCCAATCATTCCCGACGCCGCAGCGGACAGCGAAGCGCAGCAGGTGGCATCGAGTGCGGTCGCAGCCAAAGACTGCTTCAACTGGGGCTACGACCCGTATCACTTCAATGCGCCAGAAGGCAGCTACGCCACCGATCCCGACGACGGCGCCGGCCGCGTGCGCGAGTTCCGCGCGATGGTGCAGTCGCTGCACGCCGCCGGTCTGCGCGTGGGTATGGACATGGTCTACAACCACACCACCAGTTCGGGTCAGGCGTCGAGTTCGGTGCTGGACCGCATCGTGCCGGGCTATTACCAGCGTCTCGATGCGAACGGAAAAGTCGAGCGTTCGACCTGCTGCGACAACACCGCCACCGAACACCGGATGATGGCGAAACTGATGATCGAATCGGCGGCGCTCTGGGCCAGGCACTACCGCATCGACTCGTTCCGCTTCGATCTGATGGGCCACCAGCCGCGCGCGGCAATGGAACGCCTGCAGCGCGCGGTCGACGCCGCCGCAGGCCGGCATATCGATCTGATCGGCGAAGGCTGGAACTTCGGCGAGATCGCCAACGGCGCGCGCTTCGTACAGGCCTCGCAGCTATCGCTCAACGACAGCGGCATCGCCACGTTCAGCGATCGCGCCCGCGATGCGCTGCGCGGCGGCGGCTGCTGCGACAGCGGCGACGCGCTGATGGCGCAGGGCCTGCTCAGCGGCCTGCACTATGCGCCCAATGCAGTGGCGGCAGGCCTGGCGGCGGGCAAAGACCAGCGCGAGGCCCTGCTGCGCGCAGCGGACATGGCGCGGATCGGCCTGGCCGGCACCCTGCGCGATGTGCGCATGATCACCTCCGCCGGCGACACGAGGCGGCTTGCCGACATCGACTATGCGGGGCAGCCCGCCGGCTATGTGGCGCAGCCGGGTGAAGTGGTCAACTACGTCGAGAATCACGACAACCCGACCTTGTTCGACATTTTCGCGCTGAAGCTGCCGCGCGACACTTCGCGCGAAGACCGCGCACGCGTGCAGCTGCTGGGCGCGGCGTTCGTGAGTTTCAGCCAGGGCATCGCCTACTATCACGCCGGCATGGAAGTGCTTCGCTCAAAATCATTGGACCGCAACAGTTTTGATTCCGGTGATTGGTTCAACCG
>JANOXT010000451.1:0-4362 GCA_031418555.1 Lysobacterales bacterium
TATCGAACCCACCGTGTTCGACAGCGTCGAACACAGCCACACCATCGCCCGCGAGGAAATCTTCGGCCCGGTGCTGTCGGTGATCGCGTTCGACAGCGAAGCCGACGCACTGCGGATGGCCAATGACACCGACTTCGGCCTCGCTGCCGGCGTGTGGACCCGCGACATCGGCCGCGCGCATCGCGTCGCCCGCAAACTGCGCGCCGGCAGCGTCTGGGTGAACTACTGGGACGGCGGCGACATGACCGCACCGTTCGGCGGCTATAAACAATCCGGCAACGGCCGCGACAAATCGCTGCATGCGTTCGAGAAATACACCGAGGTCAAAGCCACCTGGATCAATCTGGCGACCTGAGCAGAGCAGGCTGCCCGGCTGAGGCTGTGAGTGGCGACATCGGCGACGAGTCAGCGCCGCCGAACGTCAGCGCCAGCGCATCCACGACAGAGCGCTGCCAGCCGCTGGCGCGGGTTGGGCGCCAGAGCAGCCAGATTGTCTCCTGGCATACGAACGGGCAGTCGCTGACCGTGGCGCGCAGCAGTCCGGAGGCTTCGAGCAATCGATCGGGCAGATAGGCCAGTGCGCGTCCCGCCTGCACCAGTTCGATCAACACCTGAAGGTCATCCACCCAGTAGCGGATCCGCCGGGTCAGCGCGTCGTCGCGCCAGCCATCCGAACCGACGCCGCGTTTGAGCCCGCAGAACAGCGAACGGGTGGGGCAGGCGAAATCATGTTCGGCCAACGCTGCCGCTGTCACCGGGGCTGGCGTCCCATCAGTCCCGGCGAGCGGGTGTGCGTGACTCATCGCCAGATGCATCCTGAATTCGCACAGTCGCACGGCCACCAGCCCCAGGGCCGCCATGCCGCCATCGCGCTGCAGCACTTCATCGCTCACCAGTGCGAAATCTGCCGAACCCTGCGCAACGGCGTGCGCCGCTTGGTGTTCGAAAGCGCTTTCGAAGGTGATGCTGCTGTCGGAATAACGATCAGCCAGCGCAGCGGCCAAAGCGGTGCCGAACAGACGCTGCAGCAGCGGCGGCGCTGTCACGCGGCATTGGACGCGAAAGCCGCTTCCGGCGAACTCGGAGCGGGTCTGTTCGATCAGTGCGAGCACGTCCAATGCGTGCTGCTGCAGGCGGACGCCGGCGTCGTTGAGCGTGAGCCCTTTGCCGACGCGATCAAACAGCGACGTTCCTAACTCAGCCTCCAGCCGCTGGATCGCCCGCGACATTGCCGACGGAGTGACGTGACAGCTTTCTGCCGCAAGCACCAGGCTGGTGTGTCTGGCGGCGGCGGCAAACAAGCGCAGGTCGTTCAGGGTCATTGGGCAATCAGCGTGCGTAAGGCGCAACGATAGTGAAGATATGTCGCTTGTAGCGCAATGACTTGAGCGCGATCCTGCTATCCCGCCACACCCGAGACGCGCCCCCATGTCCGAACACCCACAGCATCGTCAGTGGATCTACGCGCGTCATCCCGAAGGATTGGTCGGCGAAGACCATTACGAATTGCGCAGCCAGCCGCTTTCAATGGCGCTGTCGGCCGGTGAGGTGCTGGTGCAGGCCGAATACATCAGCGTCGACCCCTACATGCGCATTAACCAGTCGAAAAAGCCGACCTACAACCCCGAACCTCATCCGCTCGGGGTCGTGCAATCAGCGGGCGTGGTGGGCCGTGTGCTGGTATCCGCTGCTCCCGGTCTGCCTGAGGGCGCTTGGGTAGAAGGCATGCTCGGTTGGCAGACGCATGCCCGCGTACACGCCAGCACCTTGCGCAAGCTCGATCCCGCCGAAGCGCCGGTGTCGACGGCGCTCGGGGTGTTGGGCATGCCCGGACGCACGGCTTGGTTCGGGCTGACCGAATCCGGCCGCCCCCATGCAGGCGAGGTCGTCGTCGTGTCTGGCGCAGCCGGCGCGGTGGGCTCGCTGGTCGTGCAGTTCGCGCGCAAGCACGGCTGCCGCGTGCTCGGCATCGCTGGCGGCGCCGCCAAGACCGCGTGGTTGACCGACACGCTGGGCGCGGATTGGGCGCTGGATTACAAAGCACACGACGCCAGCAGCCTGGCGGAGGCGATCCGCACGCTGACCGGCGGCGTCGACGTGTACTTCGACAATGTCGGTGGCTGGATCAGCGATGCGGTACTTCCGCTGATCAATCGCCGTGCGCGGATCGTGATCTGTGGACAGATCAGCCAATATTCCGGCGGTCTGGATGACGCCGAAATGGGCCCGCGCCTGCTGCAGCATCTGCTGTACCAGCGCGCGACCATGCAGGGCATGCTGGCGCGGGACTACGTGCACCGGATGGACGAGATGATCCGCGCGGTGGCGCCTTGGGTCCGCGACCATTCGCTGGTGTTCGAGGAAACCGTCATCGATGGTTTCGATAAGCTACCGGACGCACTCACGCAGTTGTTCACCGGCGATCACCGCGGCAAATTGCTGGTGAGGGTAGGGGCATGAACAGCGATAGAGCAGACATCGGTATCCAGATGCTGTCGCGCCGAAACTTCCTGATCACCGGCACATTGGCCTTCGCGGGCGCACTTTGCGGCGGCGCGCATGCCGCACTGCGCTTGGGCAGCCACGGCATGGCGCTGTTCGGCGGGCGCGATGGGCTTTACGGCTACCACTTGGCGATGTTCCATGCCCCGCATGATCGGCAGGTGCTGCTGCGCTTGAGCGCCACCGATCCCGCGCTGGACGCGACGCTGCGCCAAGCCTTGGCAGCACAGCCCGCACTTTGGACGCTGAATCCCGAACGCTTCGATCTCGACCGATTGGCGCCGGCTGCGAGCGATGCGCTTGACGGCTTCAAAGCCGACATCGTGCTGGGACACTTCGAGCGCGGTGGTCGCCTCGTTCACGCGAACGTCGCATTGCGGGTCGATCGTGTCATCGCTTTCCGTCCGCTCGCTCCCGCGATATCCGCCCCGAAATGGTTGCGCTACGACCTCATCGGTGATAGCGATGAGCGCTTCCTGATCAAACGGATCGAACACCGCCCGGATTTCGATCAGATCGTGTCGCTGCGCACGACATCGAGGAGCAAGCGCCGTGCCTTGACCTTGAACGCCGACGGGCTGCGATCGCCATCGATGAAACAGCTTGCGGATGCGTTGCTGCGCCAGACAAACCTGGTTGCCACCGATCTGGTCTCCGTCTATGACGACCGCGCCGATCTCACATGAATGCGAAACCACACGCATGCGGTTGAGCATCATCCAGCACCATCCGGTTGAGGGTCCGGGACGGATCGCCGAATGGGCCCGTCGACACCGTATTGAAGTCGATCTCTACGACGCCACACAGGGCGCGCTGCCCACGGGCGCCGGGCCCGTCGTGCTGCTGGGCGGCCCGGCATCGACGCAGGATCCGCCGCCGTGGATGGTGGCCGAACAGCGCTGGCTGGCGCAGGCGCTGCACACAACGACGCCGATACTAGGAATCTGTCTGGGCGCGCAATTGCTGGCGATTGCGACAGGCGGCAGTGTTCAGCGGATGACGGCTCCGGAAATCGGTTGGACCTCAGTAGACATCGGCGATGTTGGCATCCTGGATGTGCTGCAGTGGCATGAAGATTTCATCGTGCCGCCATCCATGGCTCGCGTCGAGGCGAACAGTGCACGCTGCGTGCAGATGTTCTCGCTGGACGAGAGCCGTATCGGCGTGCAGTTTCATCCGGAATGGGACGACAAATCGCTGCGTGCGCTGCATGCGGGCTTCGATGGTTGTCCATTGCCCGGGCCTGGCGAGGTCGATCGTCAATCGTCTGTCGATCGCTGGTTCGGGCTGTTGATGGGGCGGTGGTCTAAAAGCTGGCAGTGACCATGCACTGATCAATCGCGCTTTCTTTACAGCTCGGCGATCGCCGCGATCCATTTAACGGGTTGAGTCCGCGGCTGCGTAATTTGCTTATTTCGATTCTTCTGCAGGTGGCTGTTGCACGATTTTCGATGTCAGAAGATTGATCCGCACAGGATGCCCCAGCAGCCGTTCAGCGGCCGATCGGTGACTCTCCAGCGTGCCGGCATCGACCGCAGAAGCGTACACATCAAGGACGATATTGCTGTTCTTGGGATCAACATAGACGCCCTGGATATCGGGCACGACACGCTTGAGTTCATTCAGATGACGCTCAATTGCTTTGGCCGGATCAGGTTCATGCACACCCGTATCCGGCGGAGTTGCGGAAGTTGCGGTGGAAGAGGGCGCTGCCGGTGTAGCAGAGCCGTTTTTGTCGGGCTGAGGTTTCGATGTGCAGGCAGCCGAGAAGGCCAGGATCGCGGCATAACCGGATAGTCGCAACAGCGCCGTATTGTGCATCGGAACACTCCTGTTATCGATAAAGGCAGCCGCGGGGCT
>JANOXT010000452.1:0-15806 GCA_031418555.1 Lysobacterales bacterium
TCAACATCGCGTTGCCTGCTTTGCAGGTGAAAGCTTTACCGACTGTGCGGAGTTACATCGCCAGCAAAAATCATGAGTCGAAATAGGCTGGGCTGAAAAGCCCAGCAATCGATTTATGGCGACGCTGGGCTTTTCAGCCCAGCCTACTTTGTATCCCGGCCTGTTTTTTTAAGTTCAACCGATTTATTTCCAGATCGAAAGCTGCTCTGTTTCCGGGGTCAACATCGCGTTGCCTGCTTTGCAGGTGAAGGCTTTGCCGAAGGCGGGCAGCTGCATCGCCGGCACGTTCGCCCGCCATTGCCCAGGCGGATTGGGTGAGGAGGCCGCATGCGCATTCGCGGCTTGCGTCGACAGCTGCTGCGCCCACAGTCGCGCCCAACCGCGGAAGAACTGCTGTTGATTTAACGCAGTCGGCTGCGGCTCTGCTTTTTCGTATGCGGACCAAGCCAGTTCCAGGCCGGACAGATCCGCAGCATTCTCGTCGCGGGTCCGCGCGCCATCGACCTTGAGCTTGGCATTGCCCGGGTAACCGAAGCGGCCATAGACAACGGCGATCGGCGCGACCCGCGCATCCCATGCGGTGGCTGTGGTTGGCGACCACCAGTCGCGCAGCGTTTCCGCAGCGTCGATACGGCGGCCTTTCGCATCGACCGCGCGGCTGAGTTCGTGACCCACCATCGCCCCGAATCCGCCGTACTGCGCAGCCAGCGGCTGGCCCATATCCAGCACCGGCGGCTGCAGTACCGCTGCGGTCACGAACAGCCTGTTGTGGGCGAGGTCATAGCCAAGCGCCGGATACTGCGGCTGCACGTCCCAACGGCGGTCGGCGTTGGCGCGACCGATGCGTTTCATTTCTTCGCGATGGTGCCAGGTCGATGCGATCAGGATATTGCCGCCGAAACTGCCGCGGCCCATCGGCTGGACCGAAAAATCCAGATCGGTGCGCGGACTGCCGATGTCGATCTTCAGGCGGTCCAGTTTGGAGCGCGCCTCGATCTTGGCCTGCGCGTCCATCCAGGTGTTGCGTTCGATGGCATTGCCAAGCGATTCCTTGACGCCGCGCGCGATGACATCGGCGCGCTCGCGGGTCGCGCTGGGCAGATAGCGTGCGACATATTCGTGCGCGACCATCGCACCCGCCGAATCGTTGATCGCATCCAGCACCTGGTGCCAGCGCGGCGCGGGCTCGTCTTCGCCGCGCAGCAGACGCCCGCGAAATTCGTGGTCGGCATCGCGCCAGTTTTTGCCCAGGTACGGTGCCATCGCGTCGCCGACATGAAACCGCAGGTAGGCCTGCCACTGCGCTGGCTTCAGGCTGGCCGCAAGTTTGTCGAGCTGCGCGAACAGGGCGGCGTCCGCCATCGAGACCTGGTCGACATTCACGCCCTGCACCTTGAGAAATGCAGCCAGCTGCAGATTGCGATATTTCTTTGCGAAATCGTTGGTCGGGACCGGGTTGTAGTTGACTTTCAAACCCTGCAGATCGGCCTGCGTTTTCGACAGCCGCGCGATCCGCGTTTCCAGATCGATCACCAGTTGTGCTTCGCTGGCTACTTTCGCTTGGGGCGTACCCGACAGCGCCAGGATTTTCTGTACGTGGCCGTTGTACCGGCCCAGCAGCGCGCGGGCATCCGCATCGGTGCGCGTGTAGAAGGTGGGGTCGGGCAAGCCGAGGCCGCCCTGGGCGAAATAGCCCAGATAGGTGTCGAGTTTCCTCAGATCGATGTCCGAGGTGAAGTTGAACGCCACCGGGATCCCGACCTGATGCAGCGCCGCGATTGCGGGCGCGACATCCTGCGGCTTTTTGATCGCATCGATGCGCGCCAGCAGCGGCGCGATCGGCGCAGCGCCGTCGCGTTCCACCCCGGCTTCATCGATGCCGCTGGCCCAGAAATCTCCCAGCAGTTTCTGCACCGGCGTCTGCGGCGATGTGGCCGCAGCTTCCAGCAGATCGCGCTGCTGCTGCTGCGCGCGCGCTGCCAGCTCGCCAAGCGCGCTGACGCTGCCTTCCGCAGGTGCTGCGTTCGCTTTCAGCCAGTCGGCATTGGCAAAGGCATACAGATCGGTACAGGCGGTGGCGGCGGATGCAGCCTTCGGTGCGGGCGCAGCGGGCTTGCGCTTCCTGGCAGCATCCGCGTGCGGCGCGGCGACCGCAATCACCAGACAGAGGGCGAGCGCGGACGGGCGCAGGGCGGGCAGGGTCGGCATCGTGGCGGCGGTCCTTTCTGAAGTCGCCGCAGTGTAGCAAGGCCGCATGGGGCGCCGAACCCTGCCTGCGTCACGTTCCGCAAGTCATACCGGGGGCGCGCTCAAGGTTTGGGCGTCGCCCGTTCCGCAAGGCTGCGCTGCGGTATGCGCCGCAGCTTCGAAGTGTCGTAACCCAGCGCGCGAAGACGCTCGACGTGCGCGGCATAGTCGGCTTCGCTGATCTGCGGGGTGCGGGCCATGATCCACACATAGTCACGGGCCGTGCGGCCGATGATGGTCTGGGTGTAGTCGTTGTCCAGAAACACGATCACGTATTCGGCCTTGATCGGCCAGATGAACTGCATGCCCCAGACTGCGCTGTTGGTGCCTGCACGCACGGTGCCGACGGGGCGCATGGTGTCGATCGGCGCGTCGAAGCTGCCCTTGCGCTGTCGGAACGTGGTCTGGATCTTGCCGTCCTTGCGCACAGCGTAAGACTCGACCGCATCGTAGGACTCGCGCTCAAGGAAGGTGGGAATATTCGCGATCACATACCAGTCGCCCATGAAGCGCGGCAGATCGACGTTCTCGACCGGTGGGATCGGATTCTTGCCGTTGGCGTTGAAAGCGAACATGGCGGTGGCTCCAAGCGCAGCGAAAAGGATGACAAGGACGGTTTTTTTCATGATGCCGCTCCCGCGGGTGACGATGATGCTTCGGGGGGGAATCCGCCGGGTCTTGCGAAACGGTAGTGCGCGACCAGCCATTCCTGTCCATCCGCGTAGCCGAACATTTCCGCGCAGGCCATCCAGAACATCCGCCAGCGCTGGAACCACAGCGATGCGGTCGCTTCGCCGTAGGCTTCGCGCATCACCGCCATGACCTCATCGCGCGCGACATCCTGATTGTCCAGCCAGTGATCGGCGGTGCGCTGATAGTGGGTGCCGTCGACGTGCCAGCGCTGTTCGATCTTCAGATCGCGCTGGAACCACAGCAGGGTGTCCGATGCCGGCATCAGCCCGCCGGTGAAGAAATGCCGGCCCATCCAGTTGTCTTCGCCTTCGGTCTCGAAGGAATACATCAGCGTCTTGTGCGCGAAGATGTGCACGAAGAGTTTGCCGCCCGGCTTGAGCCAGCCGGAAATATTGCCCAGCAGCGTTTCGTAGTTGCGCATGTGTTCGAACATTTCGATCGACACGCAGCGGTCGAACTGTGCGGTCTCCAGCTGCAGCCGGTTCACGTCGCAGGTGACGATCTTCACGTTGCCGAAACCGCGCACCCGGCATTGCGCTTCGATGTATTCGCGCTGCGGACGGGAATTGGAGACCGCGGTGATGCGCGCATTCGGGAAACGTTCCGCCATCCACAGCGTCAACGAACCCCAGCCGCAGCCCAGCTCCAGGATGCGCTGGCCGTCGGCGAGCTCCGCGCGCTCGCCGTACAGCGCGAGCATCGCTTCTTCGGCCTGGTCCAGGGTTTCGTCGCCGCGCGGATAATAGGCGCAGGAATATTTCAGGCGTCTGCCCAGGCTCAGCTTGAAAAATGCCGGCGGCAGTTCGTAATGCTGGGCGTTGGCGGCATCGGTGTGGATCGCCACCGGGCTGTTGCGCAGCGCTGCGATCCGTTCGCTGAAGCGCACGGCCTGTGCGTCGAGACCGCCGTCCAGTTCCATCCGCAGCCGGTCTTCGCACTGCCGACGGATGCCGTAGCGCAACAGCGCATCGGGAATCAGACCGCGTTCGGCCAGACCGATCAGGCCGGGGCCTGCAGTATCGTGGGCGAGTTGGTCGGGTATGGCGTCGGTCTTGTTCATAGCGTATGGCTCATCAAGTGAATCGGGATGCGCGCTGGGGCGCGCTGTCAGCGGATGCAGCGTTGAAGTGGGACCAGCGCCGGGCGAGCATGGTCAGCAGCGGAATCGCAAGTCCCCATCCGGTTGAAAGTGCAAGTAAACCCATCCAGCGCGGCTCGGAGAACGCGATGACATTCCAGCCGCGTGCCGCGCCCAGATAGGCCAGCGGCCCGCCGACCGCGCCAAACACCAGCGCAAGGGCGGGACGCCCCAGCAGAAACGTCATCGAGTGGCGCAGCGTGAGCGCGAACGATGCCCACATCGAAAGAATCCACAGCGGCGCGCCGCCGGATGGCAGGGTCGTCGCGTTGGCGGCATAGCGCGCCAGCCCGGACATCGCGATGCTGCCGTCGAGCACCGTGCCGATCAGCACTGCGGTCGCCAGCAGCTTGATATCGGCCGCGCGGTCGCTGCGGCTTTGTCGCGCCAGTGCGAGATGCAGCAGTATGAAGATCGCGGCTGCGGTCGCGCCCGGCCACCACAATCCGCGTCCAGCGCCGATCACTGCGCTGAACCAGACAATCTGATAGCCGATGAGGTTGCCCCAGAACGTCATGCCTGTAATTCGCTTTTCGCCAGTTCGGGCATCGGCGCGGGCCTGCGGTGGCCGGGTTTGGCCATGAGCAGTTGCGCGACGCCGATCGAGCGTTCGCGAAAGCCGCCTTCGCAGTAGGCCAGGTAGAACGCCCACATCGCGATGAAACGCTCGTCGTAGCCCTGCGCACGCACTTGGGGCAGTGCGGCGTTGAAGCGATGGCGCCAGGCGTCCAGCGTGCGCGCGTAAGACAGCCCGAAATCTTCCAGCTGGATCAGCCCCAGATCGCTGACGCGGCCTTTCGATGCGACCATCACCGCGATCGACGGAATGAAGCTGCCGGGGAAAACATGGCGTTTGATGAAGTCAACCGAGTTCAGCGCCTGCTGATAGCGATGATCCTCGATGGTGATCGCCTGGACCAGCGCGAGACCGTCCGGCTTGAGCAGCGAACCGAGCTTGCCAAAATAGGTATCGAGGTACTGCGCGCCGATGGCTTCGATCATCTCGATCGACACCAGCTTGTCGTAGGTGCCGGTGAGGTCGCGATAATCCTCCAGCAGGAGTGTGACTCGATCCTCAAGCCCGGCTTCGGCCACGCGCTGCGCGGCCAGCGCGTGCTGCTCGCGCGAAATGGTCGTGGTGGTGACGCGGCAACCATAGTGCCGCGCGGCATGCAGCGCGAAGCCGCCCCAGCCGGTGCCGATTTCGATCACATGATCGTCAGCCTTCAGATCGAGTTTGCGGCAGATGCGGTCGAGCTTGCGCGTCGATGCATCGTCGAGGCTGTCGTCGTCGCCGGCCCAGATGCCCGAGGAATACATCAGGTCCGGCGAGAGGAACAACTGGAAAAATTCGTTGCCGAGGTCGTAGTGCGCGGCGATGTTGCGACGGCTGCCGTCGCGGGTGTTGCGACGCAGTGCGTTCCATCCGCGCATCGCGACGCCGCCTAGACGGGCGAGTCCGGTTTCCATGCCGTCGAGCAGATCGCGGTTGCGCACCAGCAGGCGAACGAGTGCGACCAGATCGTCGGAGTGCCAGTGACCGTCCATATACGATTCGCCCGCGCCGACGCTGCCGTTGGCGGCGACCGCACGGTAAAAACCGGGATGGTTTACATCGATGCGGATGACCAGATCGCAGTCGCTGCCGGCGGGTTCGCCCAGTTCAACGGTGCCCAGCGCATCGCGCAGCTGCAGTCGACCGTGACGCAGCTGCGCCATCTGCGAAAGCAGGCGCTGGCGCAAAAAGCGGTCGAAGCCGCCGAATTCAGCGCGTGTCGCTTCGCGCGCAGGTTTGGCGATCTCGTTCATCGTGAACCTCGAAGTGACGATGCTTGGGCGGGATGGTCGTAAACCGGATTGCGCTTGAGCCACAGCCGCAGCGCCTGCCAGTGGATCGCGCCGACCACCTGCGCGGTCATCAGCGGATAGCGCCAGAGCACGCGCCGCAGCGAAGCTGCAGTCAACGGGCGGCGTTCCAGATGCAGCGTGGCATCGAATTCGCGTACGCCATCGCGGATGACATCCATATGCACATGCAGCGCGTCGCCTGGCACGGTGAACCGCCAGCCGTAGTCGCGCGTCATGCCAATGAACGGCGAGATGTGGAACTGTTTGTCGAACGACCAGTGCATCGCGCGACCGCGAAAGTCGGCGGCTTCCACCGGAAGCACATACGCGTGACGTTCCTTCCAGGGTGTGTTGGTGATTTCGGCGACGATGCAGTCCAGGGTGATGCCGTCGGCGCCGTAGCAGTAATAGAAACTTACCGGATTAAAGGCGAGTCCGGCATAGCGCAGATGGGCGAGCAGCCGGACCGGGCCCTGCGGACGGCGACCGAGCACGCCTGCCGCGCGTTCGCGCACGGCATCGCCCAGCGGTTGTTCCGGATCGCCGAGGAAATCGCTGCGCCGGAACTCGGCAAGATTGCGGCGTTTCGCCGACCACAGCCAGCGGCGATCGAACACGTGATCGATCTCATCGAGATCCAGATACAGCTGCGCCATGCGGTAGCGGAACGCATGCGCATGCGGTGCATGGCGGCGATGGCGCACAACGCCTTCGTAGACTGCGCTGGCGAGCTGAATACTCATGCGACGGCCTGCGCCTGTATCGATGGCGCGGCGTCGGGAGATGTTCCATCCGTCTGCACTGTCGAATCCCAGCGCACGCCCAGGGCTTGGGCCACGTCTACGGCGCTGCGCATACCGTCTTCATGGAAACCCCAGCCCCAATAGGCGCCGGCAAACCAGGTGCGACGCTGGCCCTGGATTTCAGGTTTGCGCGCCTGCGATGCGACCGAAGCGTGACTGTAGACCGGATGGTGATACTGCATACGGCGCAGGATTTTCGCCGGGTCGATGGCATCGGTACGGTTGAGCGTGACCACGAACGGCTCCGGCGATGCGATGTTCTGCAGCAGACTCATGCAGTAGCTGACGGTGCAGACATCGGCGGGATTGCGCGGGATCGTTGCATTCCATGCCGCCCACGCCTTGCGTCGCTTCGGAAGCAGCGAAGCGTCGGTGTGCAGGACGGTGCCGTTGGCTTGGTAAGGCATGCCGCCGAGGATGGAGCGTTCGGCGTCGCCAGCGTCGCTCAACAGACGCAGCGCCTGATCGCTGTGGCAGGCCAATACGATCTGGTCGAAACGTTCGGCGCCGTGATCGGTGAAAACGGTAACGCCATCGCTGTCGCGCAGGATCATCCGTACCGGCGTAGCCAGCCGCTCCTGCACGCGCCAGCGCGCGCGCATGGCATGCACATAGCTGCTGGAGCCGCCGCGGACCACGCGCCACTGCGGGCGGTCGCTGACCTGCAGCATCTGGTGGTTGGCCATGAACTGGACCAGATACTTGGCCGGAAACGACAGGATCCGCGCCGATGCCGACGACCATAGCGCCGAGGCCATCGGCACCAGATGCTCATCGCGGAACATCGCGCCGTAGCCGCCTTGGGTCAGGTAATCGTCGAGCGTCGGGCCTTCGCCCGTCATCGCAAGCAGTGCAGGCGCTTCGCGGTAGAACCGGAACAGGTCGCGGAGCATGCCCCAGAAGCGCGGCGAAAGCAGATTGAGGCGCTGGCAGAACAGGCCATCGAGATCGGTCGCGTTGTATTCCAGCCCGGTCGCTTCGTTGCGCACCGAGAAACTCATCGTGGTCGGCTGCGATTCGACGCCCAATTCCGCGAACAGTGCGGTCAACAGCGGGTAGTGTTGCGGGTTGTGCACGATGAAGCCGGTATCGACCGCATACCGGCGGCCCTGCAGTTCGATGTCGTGAGTATGGGTGTGGCCGCCCAGATAATCGTTGGCCTCGAACAGCACAACATCATGATCTTTGGACAACAGCCACGCCGATGCCAATCCGGCGATGCCCGAACCGATCACCGCGATGCGCATCAGCCGGCTCTCGCTTTGGCGACGACCCAGGCCGGTACCGGTTTGAGATCGTGAACCAGCCGGAACATCGCCATGGTGCGCAGCGTGTAATAGGTCAGATCGATCTCCCACCAGCGAAAGCCCTGACGCGCGGAGCCGGGAAAAAAATGATGGTTGTTATGCCAGCCTTCGCCGAAGGTGAGCAGCGCCAGCCACAGGTTGTTGCGGCTGTCGTCGCGCGTATCGAATCGGCGTTTGCCGAAACGATGCGCCAGGGAATTGATGGTGACGGTCGCATGGAACAGCACGATGGTGGAGATGAAAAAGCCCCAGACCAGCATCTGCCAAGCATTGGTACCCAGCCCGGGCGCTGCGGTTTCCAGCCAGCCGCCAAGCAGGTAAAGCGCGACCGCCAGCACGACCGGCACCACGATGTCGTAACGGTCGAGCCAGCGCAGCTCCGGATACCGCGCGAGATCGCGGATGCGGTCCCAGTCGGTGCGAAAACCGCTGCGGGTCAGAAACCAGCCGACGTGACTGCGCCAGAAGCCGTGCACCACAGGCGAATGCACATCCTGATGGGTATCGGCATGGCGATGGTGATTGCGATGATGCGCAGCCCACCACAGCGGACCGCGCTGTACGCACGACGCGCCGATGAGTGCGAATCCGAACTGCACCGCGCGCGATGTACGGAAAGTGCGGTGCGAGAAATAGCGGTGATAGAAGCCGGTGATCGCGAACATTCGCACCGCATACAGCGCGATGGCGGTCACGACCGCAATCGGCGAGACGCCGACCCAGAACACGGCGATGCAGGCCAGATGCATCGCCAGAAATGGAATCGCCCGCATCCAGTCGATGCGGTCGCCGTCGTTGCCGGCCTCCGCCTCGCCGCCATCGGTGTCGAACCACCGTCTCAATGCGGCACGCAAACGCCCGCTCGCAGCGTCTGTCTGCTGCTGCGATGCATGCGGTGATTCTGAGTTGGGCAAGGTGGGGACCGGCATCGACAACTCCTTTGGCGTCGGTTTTGGATACGGCGATCCGGGTCCTTTGGATGCAGATGTGGACGATGTTCGGGAGCCGCCAACGGGAATCGGCCACAGTGCCGTCATCCAAAACGAGGACAACGTCCGCAGAGAGCGGTGTTTGTGCTGTTTGCGATCCAGCGAGAACAGTTCCCTGCGCCTGCCGCGCACGCGCTCGGGGTGACAACTGTTTTATTCCGCTGTTTTATTCCGCTGCTGCGCTCCCGTTCGGGATGAGAAATGTTTTATGGCGCTCACCGCTACAGCGTCAAGATGGCGCCCTTTGCAATGATCGGGCCGGTGGCCACGCCCTGGGGCGCACCGCCGACCGGTTCCAGCGTGACCGCGAGCAGCGCGCCTTTCGCCAGCGCATCGCGCAGCGTGTCGGGCACCTTGACCGTATGCGAGCGGTCGATCGAGACGATGCCAAGCGACTGCGCGGTTCCCCCGGCTGGGATCAGCCATAGTTCGGGCACGCGACCTTCGGCATCGGCAGGCGCCGGTACCGGGACCATCAGCACCGTGCCCTTGCCGGGATCGACCGAGGCCAGCCAGCCTGGGCTGCCGTCGTCGTGGGCGAGGGTAGTGACCGGTTTCGGGGCGGAAGGATCTTCAACGGGCGGCGTTGGCGGTGTCGGTTCCACCGCGATCGGGCCAGGCCCCGGACCCGGCGGATCGATATTGACCCGGAACAGACCCAGCGGTCCGATCACGACAGCTGCCAGCGCGGCGGCTGCCGCGAGACCCGTTGCTGCGCGCCAGAAACCTGCGCTCTGCCACAGCCCCGGTTTGGCGATTTCGCGTGGAGTGTCCATCGCCGGCCAGCCGAGACGGCTGCGGATACGTGGCCACACATGCGTTGGGACATCGGTGCTGGTATGGGTGTCGAGCAGCGGCGACAGCCGGTGTTCCCAGTCAGCGACGAGACGCGCGAAACCCGGATCCTGATCGATGCGGGTCTGAACACTGCGGCGTTGCTCGGCGTTGAGCACGCCCAGCACATACTCGCCGGCAAGGATGTCGGCTGAAGGCGGCTCATGGCCGTCGAAATCCTGGTCGTGGAGGTCGCGGACGTTCATGGTTCCAGACACCCCCGCAGCTGCAGCAGACCTCGGCGGATCCAGCTTTTGACCGATCCCAGCGGAGACGCGATGCGCTGGGCCAGTTCTTCGTAGGTTGAACCTTCGAAAAACGCAGCGCGGATCAGCGATTGTCTGCGCGCGTCCAGCTGGCCCATGCAGGCTTCCAGACGGTCGCGTTCGTCTGCGGATACCGCAGTCTGCAGCGGCGTGGCTCCGCTGTCGGCGATGTCGTCGGCAAATTCGATGGGAGCGAGCACGCCGCGCGCCGGTTGGGCGCGCAGCCGGTCGATGGCTTTGTTGCGGGCGATCATCGCCAGCCAGGCGATCGGGCTGGCGCGCGTGGCATCGAACTGGTGCGCTTTGTGCCAGATCGTGGTGAACACTTCCTGCAGCACGTCCTCGGCTTCGGTGCGGTCGGACAGCACCCGCACGCAGACGCTGAGCAGCTTGGACGAAGTGGCGCGATACAGCGATTCGAAGGCATTGCGACTTCCGCCGGCGACTTCGATCAGCAGTGCGTCGAGCCCGGGCGTGTCCTGGGCGGTGGTGTCGGTACGCAGATCAGGCATCCGTAATCCTGCAGCATCGGGGGAGAGACAGCGCTTCATGTTCCCGGACAACGTGCCCCACGGCAAGTGTTGACCTGTCATCGTGCGTTTGTGCACGCTGGATCCATGGCTGCCGTGGATGCTGGAAGTTTGGAGTGGGAGCGGGCTTTGAAATGCGTACATGCCCTTGAATACGGCCTGCCACTCACCATGGATGCACGCCTTTCCTGCAAAAAAGGCCCGGATCTCCCCGGGCCTTCTGACGTGTCACTGCGCCGGGTTTACCAGATCACGATCCGCTGGTCGCCGTCGCGCATCATCGCATCTCCGGCTTTGCACGAGAACGCAGCCGCGAACGCAGGGTGGTTCGAGGGCGAACCGATCGCGCGGAAGTTGGCCGGTGCATGCGGGTCGGTGGTCAGACGCACCTTCAATTCGTCCGGCGTGAAGTTGCGGCGCCACACGGTGCCCCAGTTCAGGAAGAAGCGCTGCTCGCGGTTGATGCCGTCGACATTGCCGTCGGGCTTGCTGTCGGTCGCCTTCTTGAAGGCATCGTAGGCCACCGCAAGACCGCCCAGATCGGCGATGTTTTCGCCAAGGGTCAGATTGCCGTTGACCTTCATCCCGGGAGCGGCCTCATAGCCGTCGAACTGGCCGACCAGTTTTTTGGTGAGCGCCGAAAAGCCCTTCGAGTCGGCCGGCGTCCACCAGTTCTCGAAGTTGCCGGTCGGCCCGAAACGGCTGCCCTGATCGTCGTAACCGTGGGTCATTTCGTGGCCGATCACCGCACCAATACCGCCATAGTTCAGCGCGTCATCGGCCTTGGCGTCGAAGAACGGCGGCTGGAGGATCGCGGCCGGGAACACGATCTCGTTCAACTGCGGGTTGTAGTAGGCGTTGACGGTCTGCGGGCTCATGCCCCATTCGCTCTTGTCGACGGGCTTGCCGATCTTGGCCACGTTCCACTTGTAGTTGAACTGGTTGGCGGCCAGCACGTTTTCGATGTAGCTGTCGCGGCTGGTGGTCATGCCGGCCCAGTCGCGCCACTTGTCCGGATAACCGATCTTGGGCGTGAAGCTGGCCCATTTTTCCAATGCCTTCTTCTTGGTGTCCGGGCTCATCCAGGCCAGATTATCGATCCGCACCTTCAGCGCATCGCGCAGGTTCTGCACCAGTTCGGCCATCCGTGCCTTGGACTCGGCCGGGAACGCCACCTTCACATACATCTGGCCCAGCGCTTCGCCGGCCTGGCTTTCAACGGTGTCGAGCACACGCTTCCAGCGCGGCTTCATTTCCTTCTGGCCGCGGAGTGCCTTGCGGTAGAAATTGAAGTTCTCCTGTACAAACGCTTCACTGAGGAACGGCGAAGCGCCGTCGACGGTCTGGAAGCGCAGGTAGCTCTTCCACTGCGCGGCCGGGACGTCGGCCAGCATCTCGCTGACTTCGGCATGGAACGCCGGGATCGCCAGCGAGAACATCTTCGGCGCGGCGAGCCCCTGCGACTCGAAGAATTTGCTCCAGGGGAAATTCGGCGCCAGCTTGTCGGCATCGGCAAGGCTGACCGGGTTGTAGGACAGCTCGGCGTCGCGCGAGAGTTCTTCGCTGGACTTCGATACTTTGGCCAAGCGCGTTTCGAACGCAATCACGTCCTTGGCCTGTTTGGCCGCGTCCGCCGCGGCAATGCCCGACAGCTCCAGCACTTTGGCGATGTGCTGCTCGTAGGCGGCCAGTTTGTCCTTCTTGTCAGCATCGAAGTAATAGGCCTTGTCGGGCAGGCCGAGGCCGCCCTGGAAGGCGTAGGCGATGTTCATCGAAGAATTTTTGAAATCACCGCTCGGACCGAACCCGAACAGGCTGCCTTCGCCCTTGGCGAATGACTGGCGCAGATATTCCGCAACGGCTGGGCCGTCGGCAAGCGCATCGATAGCGTCGATACGGCTCTTCAGCGGAGCGATGCCCTGCGCGTTGATCTTGGCTTCGTCCATACCGGTGGCCCAGAAATCGCCGACGATCTTTTCGACGCCGTTGGCATCTTTCATGGTTGCGGCCTGTTCCACCAGCTGTCGCTGGACCGAGAGCGAGCGCTCGCCGAGCATTTCGAACGCACCCCATGACGTGCGGTCGCCGGGGATGGCATTCGAAGCCAGCCATTTGCCGTTGACGTAGCCGCCAAAATCGGAACAGGCGTTTTTGGTGGCGTCCAGGTCTGTCGGCTTGAACTGGTTGAAGGGAGGCAGCTTGCTCTCGTCCAACGTCAGTGCCGGCGATGCTGTTTGCGCAGCAGGTTCTGCTGCAACAGGAGATGCGGCATCTTTTTGACATGCGGCAAGGGACGCGGCGATGGCCAGGGACAGCAGCAACACGCGCGGTTTGAGGATCGAAAAAGCTTGATCGTTCACGAAATCTCCGGCCCCGAGGGCTTGGCAGGGAGTGGCAAGGGAGTAATGGGCGCGCCATGATAGGGCGACCCCGGACTGTAGCGCTTCCAGAAGCGCAGTTCGGGTGTCGAAGGTCATGCGCTGGCGTACGTAAACGGTTCAACCATGCGCTGGCGCATGGTCTTGCCGATCGTCTTGCCAATCGTCTTGCCGATCGTCTTGAATTGGAGGATGTCAGCCTGTCGCCTGTCCGTTCAGTCGATAGATTGTCGTTCTTGATTGCAAACAACTTGTCGCTCCATAACGCATCCGGGTTCATTCGTTCAATTGATTTCTTGAGGGTATTTCTGATGAAAAAAGCAATTTTTCTAGCGGCTTGCGTCGCCATGGCGGTTCCGATGCTGTCGATATCGATGGATGCGGGGGCATCCGGCAATCAACAGAAGCAGCGCTCTCATCGCGGCGGGCTGGTCCATCAGATCGTGATGAAATGGGGCAACCACGTCCAGGAAACCTATCGCGCCGACGTGGCCGAGTGGGCCTCGGACATGGTGCCGGTGTTCAGCCGCGCTTCGCTCGACCAGCTGCAGCGCGCAGCCGATGCCGACAGTTTCGATGCCATGAACGAGGCGTTCCTCGCCAACGGCGAACGCAACGCGATCGCCCAGAACACGTTGGTGACCAGCGGCGGCCGGATCGCAACGCGTACCCTCGGCGAGATCGCCAATGATCTGGTGTTCGTGCCGATCACGCCCTGCCGGATCATCGATACCCGTCTTGCCGTCGGCCAGATTGCGGCCAACAGCGTGCGCAGTTTTGATGTGACTGCAGTGACCGACTACAGCTTCCAGGGCGGCGATTCCAGCAATTGCAGCGGAGCCGGCGCGGTCGGTTCGTTCGCGGCGGCCGCCATCAACTTCACCGTGGTCACCCCCACTGCGGCCGGTTACATCACCGCGTTCCCGTTTCTGGGCACCCAGCCGACGGCGGCGACCGTCAATTACTCGGCTGGCAGCATTGTCGGCAATTACGCGGTGGTGAAGCTCGACCAGGGCGCATCGGCCAATGAGCTCAATGTCTATTCGTTCGCGCAGACCCATCTGGTCGCCGATCTCGTCGGCTATTACATCAATCCGCAGGCCACCCAGTTGGATTGCACCGATGTCGTCTCAGCAGGCGTCAATATCGGCGCTGGTGGCACCGGTACGCAGACCACGCCCAACTGCCCGGTTGGTTACGAAATCACCGGTGGCGGCTGCACCTCGTCCACCTTCGACGGCAAGATCGTCAGCAGCCGCAGCTTCGATACCGGTACGACCAGCCAGAACCACTTCTGCGCGTTTCGCAACGAGGGCACTGCTGTCGCCAACTTCGTCGCTTTTGGGCGCTGCTGCCGTACGCCGGGGCGTTGATCCCTCCAAGACATACACCCAAGGAGGCCCGCACCAGCGGGCCTTCCTCTTGTAGGCCGCCGCATCTTGCGCGATGGTGTCGATATGCCGAAGACGAAGGAGCGGTGCGCCATGCGAGTGTCTTTCCACGGTGCGGCCGGAGAAGTCACCGGCTCGATGCATCAGGTCGAGGCGGCCGGCAAACGGCTGGTGATCGACTGCGGCATGATCCAGGGCAGCCTCGAGGCCGAAGCCCGCAATGACGAGCCGTTTCCGTTCGAGCCCAGCACGCTCGATGCGCTGATCGTCAGCCACGCTCATATCGATCATATCGGCCGTATTCCCTTGCTGGTAAAGCGTGGTTTCTCCGGTCCGATCTATGCGCAAACCGCCACGGCCGACCTGATGGGGATCATGCTGCTGGACGCTGCGGGCATTGCCGAAGGCGAGGCGATGCGCGCCAACCGCGACCGTCGCCACGGCCAAACCGAAGCGGCGCCGCTGTACACCAAGGATGATGTGCGCGCCGCGATGCAGCGCGTCGCGCCGATTGCCTACAACACCCGCACCGAACTCTTTCCCGGCGTCGATATCTGTTTCCAGGATGCCGGCCATATCCTTGGATCCAGCTGCGTCGAGGTGTGGGGCGACGGCAGAAAACTGGTGTTTTCCGGCGACCTTGGTCCGAAAGGCACGCCGATTCTGCGCGATCCGGCGGTGATCGCCGAAGCCGATCTGGTGTTGATGGAATCCACGTATGGCGACCGCCTGCATCGCGACCGCGCCGACACCATCCACGAATTGGGTCGAATTCTCGATGACGCCTGGCATTCGGGCGGATGCGTACTGATTCCGGCGTTCGCGGTGGGCCGCAGCCAGGAGTTGTTGTACTGGTTCGCCAAGCACTGGGACGACTGGACGATGTCGCGCTGGCAGATTTTTCTCGACAGCCCGATGGCCGCAAAGGTGGTCGATGTCTACGATCGCCACCAGGAATTGTTCGACGAGGATGCCAAGCAGGTCTGGCGCAAGCGTCCCAATCCGTTCAAGTTGCCGAATCTGCATATCACCGAGACCACGGACGAGTCGATGGCGATCAACCGCATCGAACGCGGCGCGATTGTGATTGCGGGGTCAGGCATGGCCAACGCCGGGCGCATCCTGCATCACCTGAAACACCGGCTTGATCGCCCCGAGACCCACGTGTTGTTCGTCGGGTATCAGGCGGAAGGCACGACCGGACGGCGGTTGGTCGACGGTGCGAAGTCGGTGCGCATTCATGGCCACGACGTGCGTGTCAACGCCCAGCGCCACACCGTGGGCGGCCTGTCCGCCCACACCGATCAGCGCGGTCTCATGGACTGGTATGGCCAGTTCACCACGCGGCCGCCGCTGGCGCTGGTGCACGGCGAGGACAAGGC
>JANOXT010000453.1:0-8156 GCA_031418555.1 Lysobacterales bacterium
TCAGGGGTGATCACCAGCGGCACAAGGCCGCTGAGCTGCGTGTAGCGGGGCAGGGTGTGCGAGGCGTTCATGCGGCTTCCATTTCGAGCGCGCCCGGCAGCGCGCGCGGCGGCAGCCCGGACCCGGCGTCGCCGATCGCGCGGATGTGCGCTGGGGTGGTGCCGCAGCAGCCGCCGACCACATTGAGCAGTCCCGACATGGCGAACTCGCGCAGCATCCCGGCCATATCTTCAGGGGTTTCGTCGTAGCCGCCGAACGCATTGGGCAGACCGGCGTTGGGGTGGGCGCTCACGTACGCATCGGCGATCTGGGCAAGGATATCGACGTGCGCACGCAGGTCTTTGGCGCCAAGCGCGCAGTTGAGACCGATCGACAGCGGCCGCGCATGGCGCAGCGAATACCAGAAGGCTTCGGCGGTTTGACCCGACAGGGTGCGGCCGGAGGCGTCGGTGATGGTGCCGGAAATCATGATCGGCAGACGCGCGCCGCGGGCGTCGAAAACTTCTTCGACGGCGAACAGCGCAGCCTTGGCGTTGAGGGTGTCGAAGATGGTTTCGACCATGATCACGTCGGCGCCGCCGTCGATCAGGCCATCGGTCGCTTCGCGATAGGCCACGCGCAGCTCGTCGAAGGAAATCGCCCGGAAGCCGGGGCGATTGACGTCCGGGCTGATCGACGCGGTGCGGCTGGTCGGGCCTAGCACGCCGACCACGAAACGCGGCTTGGCCGGCGTGGCCGCTTCGGCGGCATCGCAGGCTTCACGGGCGAGGCGGGCGCCGGATTCGTTCAATTCGCGCGCCAGATGCTGCAGGCCGTAGTCGGTCAGCGAAATGGTGGTCGAGTTGAAGGTGTTGGTTTCGATCAGATCGGCGCCGGCAGCCAGGTATTCGCTGTGGATGTCGCGGATGATCCCGGGCCGGGTCAGCGTCAGCAGGTCGTTGTTGCCTTTCTGGTCGTGGCTGCCGTGACCGCAGGCACAGCCGGCGGCATGCGCGTGATCGGCGGTCGCCAAGGTGTCGAAGCCGGCGATGAAGCGTGTGCCGCGGTAATCGTCTTCCCCCAACGCATGCTGCTGAATCATGGTGCCCATCGCGCCGTCCAGCAGCAGGATGCGCGCCGCCATCGCGGCTTCGAGCTTGGCGACCCGTTCGGGAGCGAGCCAGGGAAGTGTGTTCATGGGGCCGCTCCGGGTTTGATCCCGATCATCGAGATCACTTCGAAATGTGGGGGACGTTTTTCACGGGTCACGGTGTCCGAGGTGGCGATCTGCAGCCCGGCGCTCAACACGAACCGCCGCAGGGATTTATCGCTGAAGCCAAGATTGACGTGGCTGTAGGACTCGACCACCGCGCGATGCTGGTGTTCGGCCAGGCTGCACAGCAGCAGGCGTCCGCCCGGACGCAGCACCCGCGCGGCTTCGGCCACGGCGACTGCGGGCTTGGCGGCGTAAGTCAGCGCGTGCATCAGCACGACCAGGTCGAAGTGATCGTCGGCGAACGGCAGCGCATGCATATCGCCTTCGCGGACCTGCACGTTCTTGAAACGGCGGAGACGTTCGCTGGCGGCGTTGACCACGCGTGCGCTGGCGTCGATGCAGATGTACTCGCGGGCATGCGGCGCCAGCAGTTCGGCCAGCACGCCGTCGCCCGACGCGATATCCAGCACATGGCCGGGCGCCAGCAGCGGCAGCGCCGAGCGCGCCAGCGCTTCCCAGGTGCGGCCCGGCGAGTAGTGCCGCTCCATATCGCCGGCCACGCTGTCGGCCCAGTTGGCGTCGGCGGCCCGGGCGGCCAGCACGCTTGGGATGCGCTCGGCATCCTGGCGCAGCAACGGGTCGTCGCTGCCTTCGCGCAGGGCGCGCCAGAGCGCGCGCTGGGCGGGGTCAAGCCCGGCTTCTTCGAAACGGTAGTAGGCCGACACCCCGGCGCGACGGTCGCGCACCAACCCGGCTTCTTTCAGGCGCGCCAAGTGCGTGGAAACGCGAGGCTGCGCCAGGCGCGTGATCGAGGACAGTTCGGCCACCGTCAGCTCTTCAAACTCCAGCAGCGCCAACAGGCGCACCCGGGTGGCATCGGCCAGCACTTTGAGACGTGATGACCACGCTTCGAGATCCATCATATCTTCCTATCGCGATATAAAGATAATTGTGTGCGCTGGTCGCCGCATGGTCAAGCGCTTGGGATGACCATGCGCTCGGCTGGGGTTGCGCGGCGGTCGCGGCTACAATGATGGTTACGATTTCACCCTCCCCAGTTCTTCTCCCGAACAAGTCCTTCTCCCAAACAAGTTCTTCTCCGAAACACTCCCTTAAAGCCAGCCGAGGTGCGCCCGTGGATTTTCGCTTCACCGAAGAGCAGTTGATGATTCAGGACGTTGCCCGCCGCATCGCCCAGGAAAAAATCGCGCCCAGCGCCGAGCATCACGACCACACCGGCGAATTTCCGCTCGAAAACATCCGCACGCTCGGAGAAAACGGGCTGATGGGGATTGAGGTGCCGGCCGAATACGGCGGCGCCGGCATGGATCCGATCAGCTATGTGCTGGCGATGATCGAGATCGCCGCTGGCGATGCCGCGCATTCGACCATTCTTTCGGTCAACAACTCGCTGTTCTGCAACGGCATCCTGACATTCGGCACCGAAGCGCAGAAACAGCTGTACGTGCGCGCGATCGCCGAGGGCCGCGAGATCGGTGCGTTCGCGCTGACCGAGCCGCAGTCCGGTTCCGACGCCACCGCAATGCGCTGCAGGGCGGTCAATCAGGCCGACGGCAGCTATGTCGTCAACGGCAAGAAGAGCTGGATCACTTCCGGCCCGGTCGCCAAGTACATCGTGCTGTTCGCGATGACCGACCCGGACAAGGGCGCACGCGGCATCACCGCCTTCATGATCGACACGGCGAAGCCCGGCTTCCACCGCGGCAAGACCGAGCCCAAACTCGGCATCCGCGCGTCTGCGACCTGCGAAATCGAGTTCGCCGATTATGTGGTCCAGGCCGATGAAGTGCTGGGCGCGGAAGGCGAGGGTTTCAAGATCGCGATGAGCGTGCTGGACGCGGGCCGCATCGGCATCGCATCGCAGGCGATCGGCATCGCACGCGCCGCGTACGAAGCCACCATCACCTACGTCAAGGATCGCAAAGCGTTCGGCGCGCCGATCGGTACGTTCCAGATGACCCAGTCCAAGATCGCCGACATGAAGTGCAAACTCGACGCGGCGACGTTGCTGACCCTGCGCGCCGCGTGGCTGAAAGGCGAACACCAGCGCTTCACCAACGAAGCGGCCATCGCCAAGCTGGTCGCGTCCGAAGCGGCAATGTGGATCACCCATCAGGCAGTACAGATCCACGGTGGCATGGGCTATTCGAAGGAAATGCCGCTGGAGCGTTATTTCCGCGATGCCAAGATCACTGAAATCTATGAAGGCACCAGCGAAATCCAGCGTCTGGTGATCGCCCGCAACGAAACCGGCCTGCGCTGATCCGCGCGTCAAACGGAACGTACTGCACATGATCAAGAAAGCCTCCACCCCGGGCCGTGCGAATGCGCGCAACGCTGGACGCGCTCAGACCGCGTTGCTCGATCCCGTGTTCGATGCCATCCGCAAACGCGCGGGCAAAACCCGTCAGGACGATGCCAGCGCGTTCGCCAGCGCGTTCTACCAGCGGATGAACGAAGACGAGCTGCCGATGCACGGCGCCGACGGCTGGGCGGCGCTCGCCAACGATTTTCTCGACTTCGCGCGCAGCCGCAAACCGGGTGCGCCGATCGTGCGTCTGTTCAACCCGACGCTGGCGAAACACGGATGGGAATCGCCGCATACGGTGCTGCAGATCGTCAACGACGATATGCCGTTTCTGGTCGATTCGGTGACCATGGCGCTTGCCGAGCGCGGCGTCGGCGTACATGTGCTGGGACATCCGGTGGTCAAGATCACCCGCGACCGCAGCGGCAAGCTCACTGCGGTCGGAGCGGGTGCGGTCGAGTCGATGATGCATCTGGAAATCGATCGCCAGTCCGCGGCCGACGCTGCCGAAATAGACGCTGCGATCCGCACCGTGCTGGCCGATGTGCGCGGTATCGTCGAGGACTGGCCGGCGATGCGTCAGAAGATGCTCGATGTCACCGACGATGTGGGCAAACGCAGGATGCCGCTCAGCGATGAAGCCCGTCAGGAAGCGCAGGCGTTTCTGCGCTGGGCTGCCGACGATCACTTTACCTTTCTGGGCTATCGCGAATACCGCGTGCGCAAGCAGGGCCGCGATGAGGTGCTGGCTGCCGATGCCGGCACCGGCCTTGGCCTGCTGCGTGGCCGCGAAAACAGTCAGCCGCGCAAGCTGAGCACGCTTGCCGCGCACGTCATGCCGCAGTCCAGCGCGGCGGATGCCTTGATTCTGACCAAAACCAACGCCCGCGCGACCGTACACCGTCCGGGTTATATGGATTACATCGGCGTGCTCAGCTTCGACGCCAACGGTCGTGCGATCGCCGAGCAGCGGTTCATCGGTCTTTACACCTCCAGCGCTTACACCCGGCGCCCGTGGGAAATCCCGCTGGTGCGCGAGCGCCACGAATACGTGATGCGCACGTCCGGCCTGCAGCCCAACGGCCACAGCGGCAAGGCATTGCGGCATATTCTCGAAAAACTGCCGCGCGACGAACTGTTCCAGTCGACTGAAACCGAGCTGTATCAACTCGCGTCCGGCATTCTCAGTCTGCAGGAGCGCGTTCGCAGCCGGCTGTTCCTGCGTCACGACCGCTACGGCCGTTTCTACTCGGTGCTGGCTTATATTCCGCGCGATCGCTACAACACCGAAATCCGTCTGCGTATCGAAGCGATGCTCAAGGACGTCCTGCACGCCGACCGCGTCGATTCCACGATTCAACTCAGCGATTCGCCGCTTGCGCAGCTGCATATGCTGGTGCGTCCGCGCAAAGGCGAAGCGGTGGACGTCGACGCTGCGCAGCTGGATGCCAAGCTGTCGGCGATCGTGCGCAACTGGCAGGACGATCTGCGCGAGAAGCTCGTATCCCGCCACGGCGAGGAGCGCGGCCTCGCGCTGGCCAACCGCTATGGCCGCGCGCTGCCGGCCGGCTATATCGAAAAAGTATCCGCTGCGGTGGCTGCGGACGATGTCGAGCAGATCGCGGCGCTCACGCCGGATGACGATCTGCGCTTGAGCCTGTGCCGCGACCAGGAAGGCGGGCTGCGCTTCAAGTTCTATCGGGTCGGCGACGATATTCCGCTGTCCGATGCGCTGCCGATGATGGAAAACATGGGGCTGCGGGTGATTTCCGAACATCCCTACCGGGTCGAGGTCGATGGCCCAAGTTCCGGCAAGCATGTGGCTTTCATCCAGGATTTCGAGGTCCAGGCCAGCCGATCCGACCTCAATGTCATCGACTTCAACGCAAGTTTCGAAGACGCATTTGCGCAGATCTGGCGCGGCAACGCCGAGAACGACGGCTTCAACCGGCTCATTCTGGCGGCCAATCTGTCGTGGCGGCAGGTCGCGATGCTGCGCGCGTACTGCAAATATCTGCTGCAGGTCGGCGTACCGTTCTCGCAAAGCTACGTCGAGGACACGTTCGGGCGCTATCCGATCATCGCGCGCCTGCTGACCGAGCTGTTCGAAGCGCGCTTCGACCCCGTCACCGGCACCGAAAGCAAGCTCGACATCAAGACCGGAATGGAGCAGTTCCGTCATCAGCTGTCCGCGCTCGCCGGCAACGATCAGGCGATGCTGGCGGCAGTGGAGCCGGTGATCGCGGCGCGCTCCGGCAAACGTGAAGCCCAGCTCGAGGCGACCCGTCACGCGATCACTGTGCTGCTGGACGGCGTGTCCAGTCTGGACGAGGACCGCATTCTGCGCGGCTTCGTCAGCGTGATCGAAGCCACGCTGCGCACCAACTACTACATCCAGTACAAAAACGGCGTGCGCGCCGACGCTGGTCCGGCCGATTATCTCAGCTTCAAATTCGATGCCTCGAAAGTGCCGGATCTGCCGAAGCCACGGCCCTATCGCGAAATTTTCGTCTGCGGCCCGCGCGTCGAAGGCGTGCATCTGCGCTTCGGCCCGGTTGCCCGCGGCGGCCTGCGCTGGTCGGACCGTCGCGAGGATTTCCGCACCGAAGTGCTGGGCCTGGTGAAGGCGCAGATGGTGAAGAACACGGTGATCGTACCGGTGGGTTCGAAGGGCGGTTTCTACTGCAAGCAGCTGCCCGATGCATCGACCGATCGCGATGCGTGGTTCAACGAGGGCGTGGCCTGCTACAAGCGTTTCATCAACGGCCTGCTGGATATCACCGACAATATTTCGATCGCCGGCAAGATCGTCGCGCCCGATGGCGTGGTCCGCCACGACGGCGACGACCCCTATCTGGTCGTCGCTGCCGACAAAGGCACCGCTACTTTTTCGGACATCGCCAACGGTATCGCCCGCGCGCACGGTTTCTGGTTGGACGATGCCTTCGCGTCCGGCGGTTCGGTGGGCTACGACCACAAGGGCATGGGCATCACCGCGCGCGGCGGCTGGGAATCGGTCATGCGCCATTTCCGCGCGCTGGGCCGCGATTCGCAGACCGCCGACTTCACCTGCGTCGGTGTGGGCGACATGTCCGGCGATGTGTTCGGCAACGGCATGCTGCTGTCGAAACATATCCGCCTGCTGGCGGCGTTCGATCACCGCCACATCTTTCTGGATCCGGATCCGGACGCCGCGATCTCGTTCAAGGAACGCGACCGCATGTTCAAGCTGCCGCGCTCCAGCTGGGACGATTACAGCAAAACGCTCATCAGCAAGGGCGGCGGCATTTACCCGCGTACGGCTAAATCGATCCCGCTGTCGCCGGAGATCAAAGCGGCGCTCGCCATCGACACCGTAGCGACTTCGATGAGCCCGATGGAGCTGATGAACGCGATTCTGAAGGCGCCGGTGGATCTGCTCTGGAACGGCGGTATCGGCACTTACGTCAAGGCTGCGAGCGAAACCCATGCCGATGTCGGCGATCGCGCCAACAACGGTCTGCGCGTCAACGGCGGCGAGCTGCGCTGCAGGATGGTGGGCGAGGGCGGCAATCTCGGCCTGACCCAGCTCGGTCGTATCGAAGCGGCGTTGAATGGCGTGCTGTTGAACACCGACTTCATCGACAACTCGGCCGGCGTGGATACGTCCGACCATGAAGTCAATATCAAGATCCTGCTCAACGGCGAAGTGCAGCGTAAAAAACTGACCATGCCCGAACGTAACCGACTGCTGGCATCGATGACCGATGAAGTCGCGCAGTTGGTCCTCAACGACAACTACCGGCAGAACCAGGCGTTGAGCCTGATGCAGCGCATGAGTCTGTCGCGGCTCGGGTCCAAACAGCACTTCATCCGTACGCTCGAATCGCAGGGCCTGCTGGACCGCCAGATCGAATATCTGCCTAGCGATACCGAGATCGCCGATCGCAAGGCCCGCCGTATCGGCCTGACCCGGCCCGAGCTGTCGGTGCTGCTGTCGTACGCGAAGATCGTGCTGTTCCAGCAGCTGCTGGATTCGGACGTGCCCGAAGATCCGTACTTGTCGAAAGAGCTTGTTCGCTACTTCCCGCAGCCGCTGCAGCAGAAGTACGCCAAAGCGATGGAACAGCATCGGCTGAAGCGCGAGATCATCGCGACCGCAGTCACCAACTCGCTCGTCAATCGCATGGGCGCCACCTTCATTCTGCGCATGACCGAAGACACCGGCCGCAGCCCCGGCGAAGTCGCAAAGGCTTTCACCATCACCCGCGAAACGCTGGACGCGCGCGAACTGTGGGTTCAGATCGACGCGCTGGACGGCAAGGTGCCGGAATCGGTGCAGGTCGATGCGCTGCAGATCATCTGGTCGCTGCAGCGCTCGATGACGCGCTGGCTGCTGTCGCGGCCGGGCGCGATTCCCGACATCACCGCAGCAGTGAACCGCTATCACGACGGCTTCCGCGAAATCCGCGCCGGTTCCGGCATTCTGCCGACCACGATGCGTCCTGCCTACGACGCCAGTTTCGCCGACTGGAAGGCGAAAGGGCTGCCGGAATCTCTGGCCAAACAGCTGTCGGCACTGCCGTACTTGGAATGGTGCTGCGACATCATCGAAGTGGCGCGCGCGCGCAAGCTCAAGCCGGTGGATATCGC